>DTZQ01000025.1 GCA_012961305.1 Armatimonadota bacterium
AGACCTTGAAGGTGCGTATCTCGTAGGGCTTGATGTCCAACCGCAGGCAGTTGCCCTCGGTCTCGACTGGCTCTTCCCCTTCCTCCACCAGGTTGCACTCCACGGCCCGGTGTATCTCCTGAAAAAAGGTCACCGTCACCGCACCGCGCCGCCGCGCCGTTTCGTACAGCCGTACTACCCAGCAGTCCTCGTCTTCGGCCTGTTTGATGGTCTCCAAGACCACGTGCTCCGCGTCCACCTGGGCAAAGGACCGCTCGTCCGGGAACAGGCCGGGATGGGCTGGCTCCTGGCGCACTATCAGCGGATAGTTCAGGGCATAGGCCTGCTGCACCGTGCCCCCGTGCCACCAATCTTCCCGGTGGGGGTAGAGGGAATAGGTGAACTCGTGCCGCCCCCGGTCGGCCTCCGGGTCGGGATGAATCGCTGACTTCAACAGGGTGAGCCGCAGCACGTTGTCCTTGACATCGTGGCCATATTTGCAGTCGTTGAGCAGGCTCACGCCATAGCCGCCTTCGCTCAAGTCGGCCCACTTGTGAGCACAGGTCTCAAACTTCGCCCAGTCCCAACTGGTGTTCCAGTGGGTAGGTCGCTCCAAGTTGCCGAACTGAATGTCGAAAGTCGCCTTCGTCGCCCGCACATCCACCGGAAAGGCCACCTTGAGCAGTCGCTGCCTTTCCTGCCAGTCCACCTCGGTTACGAAGTCAATGCGCGGCACGGCGCGGTAAATGGTCAGGCGTTGGCGAATCGTGGAGTCGCCGTAGCGCCAAGTCAGGAGAAGCACTCCCCGCTCCGGGCCGGTCTCCGCCACCTCCGCGGACTCGAGGTCAGTCACCTCCTCCCTTTTCTGTTGGTAGAAAAGGTCAATGTCCCAGGCGTCGTGGGCCAGGGGGCGGTCTTCAAATACTTGCAGGACATTGCCCCGCGCCCCCGGGGCCAGCACCTCCCGGCCGGCCCGCTTGTCGTACACGGAAGTAAGGTGTCCGTGCTCGTCCAGGGTCAGGGTGAAGAAGCGGTTTTCGAGGCGCTGCGGGGTAACTATTAGTTCCGAGGCCAAGTCGGCCGGGGTCACCGGGGACACTTCTTCCTTGGCAATTTCCAACTGGGCCCACAGGTTGGCACTTTCCTTTTGAATGGTGATGTTGGTGCCCCGCACAGCCAGCGGGGGAATCATCACCCGTACCCGACTGCCGTCGGGCAGGCGCAAATCAAACTCCGGGTGGTCCTCATCCAGAGTTCCACCCAGCGCCGCCACCAATCGCTCCGCGGCCAAGCGAATTTCCTCCTCCGTGCGGAACTGCTCCACGGCCCGGTCCAAGCGTCCCCGTCGGGTCACGAAAGTTTGCTGGGGACCACTGACGGTGATGCGGGTCACATCCGGGTCCTGGAGCAACCGCTGCAGGGGGCCGTACACTCCTTCCTCCGTTTCGGCCTCTGGGGTGAGGGGCACTAACTCGTAGGCCCGATAGCCCAGCGGCGGCGCCTCCTCGACGGTGAACACCAACTTGGTCACCTCTCCCTCGGTGACCACTTGCGGCCGCTGAAGTTTCCCGTCTGGGGCCCGGAGTTGTACCCGTTCGGCCTCGCCCTCAAAGGGCACTTCCACTACCTCGGTGCGCGGCCAGGAGCAGGGGTTGAACACTATCACCGCTTCGCGGGCCAAGACCATTTGGCGGGTGAGATACTCCAGCGCCCCGTCCAATGCCCGCTGGCCCAACTCCTGTACCGTGGCGTATTCGGCGGCGCTGTCTTGGTAAACTTCGGGGATGGACGAGCCGGGCAGGATGTCGTGGAACTGGTTGCGCAGAATCAACTCCCAACCCCGGTTCAAATCCGCCTGGGGGTAGGCCGGACCCTCCAGCAGGGCCGCGACTGCGCTGAACAGTTCTGCGTTGTGGTAGAGCACTTCGCACTTCCGGTTCAGTCGCTTGTTGCGGGCTTGGGAGGTGTAGGTGCCCCGGTGGTACTCCAGGTAAAGTTCTCCGTCCCACACGGGCACCTCCTCGTTTCCGGCCAGCCGTTCTTCCAAGCGGGCGAAGAAACCCTCCGCTCCGCCCAGTTGGAAGCGCACGGGAGCCGGCCCCTGTGCCAGCCGCCGGGCGTATTCCAGCATTTCCCGCGTGGGCCCGCCGCCCCCATCGCCGAAGCCGTAGGAGTGGAGCACTTCGTCACTCAGGGCCTGCTGCCGGTAGCGCGACCAAGTGCCCTGCACCACTTCGGCGGTAATCATGCCGTTGTAGGTGGCAAACCAACTCTCCGGCGAGAAGCCGGGGGTGGGAGTGGTAACAAAGTGGGTGAGCACTTCCGTCCCGTCCAACCCGCGCCAACGAAAGGTATCGTAGGGCAGGGGATTGTACTGGTTCCAACTGATTTTGGTGGTCATAAAGTACTTCAGGCCGCTGCGCTTGATGAGTTGGGGCAGGACCCAAGTGTAGCCGAACACGTCCGGCAGCCACAGCACACGACATTCCAGACCGAACTCACGCCGCAGGAACCGAGTGCCGAAGAGGAACTGCCGCACTAAGGACTCGCCCGAGGGCACGTTGCAGTCGGCTTCCAGCCACATCCCGCCGGTGGCCTCCCAATTGCCTCGCTTGATAGCGGCCTTGATGCGCTCGTAAAGTTCGGGGTCGTCCTCCTTGATGAACTGGTACAGTTGCGGCTGGCTCTGCAAAAAGACGTATTCGGGATACTGCTCCATGAGGTACAGGGCGGTGGCGAAGGTCCGGCGGGCCTTCTCTCGCGTGTGCTTAAGCCGCCACAGCCAGGCTACGTCAATGTGGGCATGGCCGACGCCGATGACCGTAGGGCGCAGGTCCTCGCCCTGGGTCTCCCGCAGGGCCGTTAGGCGTTCCTGAAGGACTTGCCGAGCCGCAGCCAGCGAGGCGTAAAACTCTTCCGAACCCGGCCGGCGCCAGTTGACCTGCACGAAGGCTTCGTCCAGGGCCGCCCACAGGTGAAGGCGCAGTAAGGCGCCGGAGGGCAACTGTTGGGCGACATCGTAGGCCACCCGAGCGGTGAAGAGAAGGTCTTCTGCCGCCGGGTCCAGCCGCAGCAGGTCCAAACGGGCGAGTTGGTGAGTCTCCCCTCCCAGACCGCTCCAGGCCTGAATGGCCAGGCACAGGCTAAGAGCAGTTTTGTGCTCCTCGGAGAGTACCAGACGGGTGTGATTGCGGTCGAGGCCGTGAGTGGCCACGCCGTTCAAGTAGAGCAAGCCCTCGGCCCCCGTTTCGCTGAGTTGCAGTTCCAGGGCCACCGGAGAATCCCGCCACTCCTCCGGCACGCTGACCGTGGCCCGCAGCCACAGGGTAACGTCTCGCCCACCCCAGCGGTCGCCAACCTGCATCAAATCCCAATCTCCGTCGTCGAAGTCCGGCGCCTGAGCCCCCGGCACCTCTCCTTCCCTGCCGCGCCAGACCTCGATGGAACGCCGTTCCCGCACTACGAACGGCTCCAAATCACGAATCCATTTGGCTAATTTGCGCTCCGTCAGTTTCAAGGCTCTCTTCCCTCCTACCCAGATTTGCTGCTCCCCGCCAAGCCCAACTCCTCGGCAATGCCCTGCATGGCTTCGATGACCAAGGCAATGTGTTCATCCAGGTCCACTCCCAATTCCTCCGCGCCGCGGAAGATGGCCTCCCGGTCCACTTTGGCCGCAAACGCCTTCTGTTTGAACTTCTTTTTGACCGATTTGACCGTCACCTCGCGCAGGTCCTTATTAGGCCGCACCAGGGCTACAGCCGTCACGAAGCCGGTCAGTTCGTCCACGGCGTAGAGGGCTTTGTCCAGGAGGTTGCGGCGGGGATACTGGTCTTGCAAATAGTCAGCGTGGGAAAGGATGGCGTAAATTACCTCCCCCGGGTAACCCCTCTCCCGCAGGATGCGACTGCCCCAGAGGGGATGCTCCTCCGGGGAAGGGTGCTGCTCGTAGTCAAAATCGTGCAGCAAGCCAGTAATTCCCCACTTCTCCTCATCCTCCCCGAACTTGCGAGCGTAAGCCCGCAGGCACGCTTCCACCGCCAAGGCGTGCTTACGCAACCCTTCGTTCTGGGTATACTCGGTCAGCAGTTGCCAGGCCTCTTCGCGTTTCATGGGTTCCTCCTTCCCTTTGAGTGTTGCTGAAGAACATGACAATAGGCAATCACCACGCCCCTGCCACCGCGATACAGCCACCGCTGGCCACCCCGATGCAGGCCACACCTCTGCCACCGCGATGCAACCCTTCCCTTCCCGCGTGCGGCCCCCCTTTCTTCCCCCCGCGTGCGGGGGGATAGAGGGGGGG
>DTZQ01000026.1 GCA_012961305.1 Armatimonadota bacterium
CCCAAGAAACGTTTCAAGGCCCCACGCCTTGGCCTTATTATATCATAATCCCTCTCTCAATGCAACTGCATAATTTTGAATTGCAACAAAACCATCCGCTTGGTTTGCTCCTCGAAGCGGACATCCACATATTCCTTTGCCCGCAAGAATCAGCAAGTTCTCCTGCCGTTGTAGTTGATCAGCGGCTTTAGTTTCGGCATAAGCCAGTTCCTGTACGGAAACACCCTCAATTACAGGAAGGTCCCATCCCATTTGCAGCGCCAACAGCACATTCCCCTCCATAACATCCTGCAGATTCTCCCGCGCTTCCTCAAAAGTTTCCCCTTGGGCGAAAAACCCAGAACAGCCAGGCACATAGGCAATAATCATCCCATTCTCATCGGATTCGTATCTGGCCTGATGGAGGGCTTGCTGTACATATTCAACTAAAGAAAAAACTTTCACTTTTCCTAACTCACACCGTTTAGCCATAATTTACCTCCTTCTCCGGCACCCTTCCTTTCCGCGATAAGATACGGTTAATCCGCCTACCGTTCTTTGATGCTCTCCATGCTCCGCACTTGGCTCATACCATCTCCCCTCCCCCGGTCGAAAAGCACCACTCCCTCTCGCAGGGCCTGGGTCAAGAAGAAGTTCCCCTGCTGAAGCATCTCCTCCAGTTCCTGCTGAAGGTAGGGGAAGACATCTACATCTACCGGGGTTCTTCCCTGGGGCCGGTAGAGGGATAAACGTTCCCCAAACGGCAAAGGGGAGTCATTCAGAACAATCAGCAAATCCACATCGCTCCCTGGCACCGCTTGTCCCCGAACGAAGGAACCAAAGACAATGACCTGCTCTACCTCTGGGTGGCTCCTCGCCAATTCACACACAAATCTTCTCAGCGCGGTCCAGACGGCTTGAGTATCAAACCAGGTGATTTTCACAGAACTGGAGGATTCGTTTGGCATGTTCAATGGCCCTTTGGGCTTCACCCTCCGTGTAGTAATCCATTGGCGCTCCGGACGGATAGGCATTAGCATAACGAGGAGGGATGTAGTGCTTGTCCAATTCCTTACCCATTTCAATCAAGTCGGATAGCGGTTGTACCTGGGGAGGGAGCCGCTGCAGCAACTCACTTACCATGTGGCCCCAGGCATCCGCTCCCAATTTTTGATAGAGCGCCCTGACCGCTTTCTCTGCTGCCTGTTGGGCAGCAAAGCAAGCCCACTCATAGTGACCCTCCTCCTGCGCATAGCGCGCATGGTCAAGGTCCCTTTGGGCTTGCCTAAACCAATCCTCATGCCGACTTGCCATACTCGGAATCCTTTATTTCCCCCGCCCCGTCCTTCCCTTCCCCCAGTTGAAAACGACAAAAATGACATTTGCTTCATTCAGCCACCACCTTCTCCACCGTAAACTGCTCCTCCACCCGTCGTCGGCCAGCCTCCCTCCTGTTGCTTGCTGAAGTTCTATTAATAAGGCTTTTCCTTGCAATTCAAACCACCTCAATCCGATAGGCAGTAATCCAGATGTCCTCTTGCTCAAACCTCTGCTTAAGGGTCTCTTTATAGGAGCGGAAAAAATCCCAGTTTGCTGGAACGTCCTCCACATCCACCCGCACCCGAATCAATTTATCCTCATAAAGCGTACTCTGATACATCCACCGCCCACTCACAATTACGGAATCAGTGCTGGTAGCACCGAATTGAGCCACCAGTTCCTCATCCGTTTGTAGGAACTTCTCTTTCTCAATTGGACGGCCGTCATTATAGTACAGCGGCAACAGGAGTTCGAATCGAACCATGGTTCAAGGGCACCTCGGCATCGGTAGCGCGGCGATAGGAAATGTTCTGCTCGTCGAGGAGGGGCAGCGCCTTCAGAGGCACTGCATAGACTCCGCCTGGCAAACTGGTTACCCGCGCTTTGGTGGCCAATTCATAGAAACCGCGAACTTGGTCCTCTCGGCTGTTGAATTTAATGTAGGCAATTTGCATCGTTAGCACCTCCTAATTGACCTTCTTTGACCCCCAATCCCACCACCCAGCCGCCTCTACTTGCCCAATTGCCCAGTTGCCCAACCTCCTCCGCCTCAAATGCCACCGGAACAGAGGATGATAAAGGCTGTACCGTCCTCGGTCTCGCCTGATAACCAAATCCTTCTCCCCGTCCTTCCCCTCCCCCAGTTGAAAACGACAAAAATGACATTTGCTTCATTCAGCCACCACCTCCCCCCACACCTCTCTCACCCCTTCCACCACCCTCTCCACCGTAAACTGCTCCTCCACCCGTCGTCGGCCAGCCTCCCCCATGGCCCGGGCCTCCTTGGGATGCTCCAACAGCCAACAGACTGCCTCCGCCAAGGCCTTTGGCTGCCGCGGCGGCACCAGCAACCCTGTCGGCTCGGCAGGGATAGAAGTTGGAGATTGGAAGTCAGAGGCTCTATTTTCGATTTTCGATTTTCGGTTTCCGGTTGCCCCCTTGCCCAATTCTCCACTTCCATCCACCACTATTTCCCCCGGCCCGCCCACCGCGGTCGCCACCACTGGCTTCCTCATGGCCATCGCCTCAATGACCACCCGCCCAAAGGGCTCCTCCCAGGAAGGCAGCACCAACACATCCAACGCCGCCATTACCTCCGGAATGTCCTCCCGCTCCCCAGCAAACAGCACCGCCGGAGGCGCTGATGTGGTTGGGTGCCTAAATGGCTGAGTACCTCTTGCACCTCCAGTCATCCAGTCACCTAGCCGCCCAGTCACCTCAACACCCCGTTCTTCCGCTGCATCCACCAGCCGCTGCGCATAGGCTACATTATCGTACCGCGCCACTCCTGTGGCGAACTTCACCGTGCCCACGATGGCCAACCTCGCTTCCGGAAACCGCTGCCGCACCAGGGCCAGCGCTTTGATGGCCTCCAACTGCCCTTTCCAGGGGGTAATCTGCCCCACCATTCCCAACAGCGGCACTTCCGGGGGAACGCCCCACTCCTCTCGCACCCGCTGTCCCTCAACCCTCTCCGGGTCAAACCGCCTCAAATCCACCCCATTGTACACCACCCGCATCTTCGCCGGCATTTTCCCCTCGAGGGCAAAATGCCGGGCCGTGTACTCAGAGTTAGCGATGATACAAGCCACTCGGCGGTTGAACAGACGGCGAATCA
>DTZQ01000027.1 GCA_012961305.1 Armatimonadota bacterium
GAACCCCGCTGAGGAACTATCTTAGGGAGCCAAGCATGAACGACTTTCTGAACCGGCGGGAGTTTCTCTGCCGGGGGACGGTCTGGACGGCGGCGACCTTAGTTGGCGCTGCCGGGAGCAAGGTCGTTATTTCTCCGGCGTTGGCAGCGGAGAAATCCAGCCTGCGAAAGGAGCCTAAAGGCAAAATGAAATTAGGTTTGGTCACCTATAACCTGGCCAAAGATTGGGATGTGCCCACCATCATTGAGAAATGCCGAGCGACGGGTTTTGAAGGGGTGGAACTGCGTACCACCCATGCCCACGGGGTAGAGCCGACTCTCAGCGTGGAGAAGCGCCGGGAAGTCAAGCGGCGTTTCGCCGACTCTGGCCTGGTCCTGTGGGGCCTGGGAACGACTTGTGAGTTCCACGCCCCCGACGAGGCCGTCGTGAGGCGGAACATCGAAACCTGTCGGGCGTTTGTGCAACTGGCGGCCGATGTGGGGGCCCGCGGCGTCAAAGTACGGCCTAACGCGCTGCCTGATGGGGTGCCGGTAGAACGAACTTTGGAACAGATAGGGCGAGCCCTGCGGGAATGCGGCCAGATTGCCGCCGACCAGGGGGTTGAAATCTGGCTGGAAGTGCATGGTCGGGGCACTTCCCATCCGCCCCATATCCGCACCATCATGGAGCATTGTGGCCATCCCCAGGTAGGCGTCTGCTGGAACTCGAACCTGACCGATGTGAAAGATGGCTCGCTCAAGGAATACTTCGGCCTGCTGCGGGACTGGATTCGCTCCGTGCACATCAACGAGTTGTACCGGGAGGAATATCCCTGGCGGGAACTGTTCACCTTGCTACAGGAGGCCGGCTACGACCGCTTCACCCTGGCCGAAATCCCCGGCAGCCCTGATGCCGAACGGTTGATGCGCTACTATCGCGCCCTGTGGCGGGAGTTGACCCCATAGGAAAAAAGTCATGTCTCAGCAAAAAAGCCGGCGCAAATTTCTGCGGGAAACCGCCCTTTTAGTGGCCGGGGCAGCAGTGGGAAATTCGGTTTCCCGGCCGGGGAAAGCCATCGAACCTTTCAACCGTTCCGCCCCTCCAGGCCTGAAATTGAGTTGCGCGGCATACTCCTACCGCCAATTCCTGGCCGGGCGTAACAAGACTATGACCCTGGAGGATTTTGTGGTCAAATGCGCCCAAATGGGTCTGGAAGGAGTTGAATTGACTTCCTATTACTTCCCCCGGCCGGTCACCACCGAATACCTCCACCGCCTCAAACGGCATGTGTTCCTGTTGGGGCTCGAGGTGTCGGCAACTTCGGTGGGGAACAACTTCTGCTTGCCACCCGGCGGGGCGCGGGACAAACAAATTGCCTATGTGAAACAGTGGATTGATTATGCGGTGGAGTTCGGGGCCCCCTGTATTCGCATTTTCGCGGGTCAGGTGCCCCAGGGTCACACGGAAGAAGAGGCCCGGCGGTGGACCGGGGAATGCATTGAGGAATGCTGCGCCCATGCGGCCCGGCGCGGCGTCCTGTTGGCCCTGGAGAACCACGGTGGTCTTACTTCCACTGCGGAGGGGCTCTTAGCCATCGTCCAGGCCGTCCAATCCGAGTGGTTCGGGGTGAACCTCGACACGGGGAACTTTCGCACCCCAGACCCCTATGCAGACATAGCCAAAGTGGCTCCATATGCCATTACGGTACATCTCAAGACCGAAATCGCTCCCCGGGGCCAACCGCGACAGGAAGCGGACTTTGCCCGCATTGTAAATCTCCTGCGGCAGGCGAATTATCGGGGATATTTGGCCCTGGAATATGAGGCCGCCGAGAGTCCTCTGACCGCCGTGCCCCGGCACATTGAAACCCTGCGTCAGTTGGTAGGTTGAACTTCTCAAGGGCGAATCAGGGACCATATCCGGCTGGCGGCGGCGAAGGTGATGACTCCAATTACCAGGCCCAAGCCCGCATTCCACAGCCAAGCCCGTCGGCCGGTGGGCTTGTCCGCGCCCAAATAAGCGGTTGAGTTGTGCAGAACCAGGAAACAGACGTAAATGGCAGGCATCAGCAGCAGGCAAATAGAGGAGGTCAGGACGCCCAACCAGAAGGGCAACTCGTAAATAACCCCCAAGACTCCTACAATGGGCACCAGCATGGCCAGACGGTAGGGCCAACCTTCCAGGGGCTTGCCCAACATCTCGCACACGATAAACCCAGAGGCCAGCATATGCAGGGTGATGGTGGAAAGGGCCATGGCCAGCAGTCCCAGGCCCATGATTGCCCGCGCGGTGGCCAAACCAATGATGGGGGTTAAAATCTGGGCCACTTCCAATGCGCCTTTCACCTCGGTGTCTGTTCCGTACAGAGTGTTTGCGGTAGCCACAATCAGCAGCGAGGTGGCGATGGTGAAGGGCAAGAACATCCCCGTCCACAGGTCGAAGTAGGCCAGTTCCAAGTGGGGTTTGCTCCATCGCCGGCGCAGCAGGGAATAGGGATAGAGGAAGACCATGTTGATGCCCACGGTGGCCCCCAACGCCCCCAGCACTACCGTCAGGCCCCGCGGGTCACGAGGCAGGGTGGGAACCAGGAAACCCCGGGCCAGTGCACCCCAATTAACCCCGGTCTTAACCACCACCAGGGCCAGGGCAAGGAGAATACCCCACACCATATATTTGAGCAGTCGTTCGTACAGCCGTACGCCCCGGCTGCCGCGGGCATAACTCCAGGAGATGAAAATGGCGAACGCCAGCAGCAGGGGAGCAAAAAGCCAGGGCGAAATGGCGACCCCAGCCAATTCTCCCCAGTCGCGAATCACCGAACCCGCCAGGGAATACTGGGGAAAATGCCAAATAATACTGGCCAGCAGCGCACTTAGCCCCCAGAGGATGGCCAGGGAAGGATGCAACCGAGTCCAAAACACTCGATAAGGTCGTTCTTGGGCGATTAGGGTCTGATGGGCAATGGCGGAGAGGATGATAATCCCCAGCACCATGCTCAGCGGTTGCAACCACAGCAAAGAATAGCCGTAGTTCGCTCCCGCCAGCAGACAGGCACTGGCAGTGCCGCTGCCCAAAGTTAAGGCACTCTGTAAGTAACCCGGCCCGGTGAGCCGAGCGTAGCCCCACAAACGATGCCACAAAGGCTGGCCCTGCAATCCCTCTATTTCCGCCGCTGGTGCTGCTTCTGTTGTCTTTTCCGTCGAACCTTCCGTCGGCGTAGAGGACATGGCATTTGCCTCCCTTTTTGTTTTGCTTCGCTTCGCAGCCGTAAAATCCTCCTCGGGCGTAAGGCGTAAAATGCTTAATGCGGGAAGTTGGGATATGGCGGATAGCGGATAGCAGGTCCCTCTTTCACCCTTCCCGCAGGCGGAGAGAGTGGGGTCGGGCGGTGGCAGGAGGATTGGGCTATCGGAAGAAGTACTGAACCCACCACGTAACTCCTGTAAATTACGGCTGGCGGCGCATTTGGAGGCGAAAGGGTTCAAACCCCAGGGCTTCCCAAAAAGCACCTGCCGCTCGATTGCTCGGCAGCACCCCGATTTCGACTTCTTCCACCCCATATTCTCGGAACCACTGCAGCGCGGCTTCTACCAAACGTCGCCCTATACCCTGTCTCCGGGCGGAGGGAACCACAAAGCAATCGGAGATGTAGCCTAAAATGTGGCCGTACTTGAAAATCCGGGGGCGAGGTCGCAGCCGGCGGCGAAGCCATTGCCAAAAAGTAACTGGCTCCGGCTCCTCAAACAGCAAGCGTCCAAACAGGAATCCCACCACTTCTTCTGCCGTTTCGGCCACTAACAAAATTACCTGGGACGAGTTCAAACACCGGCGAAACAGGGTCACCGGGTCGAAATCAGGAGCCGGAGTGTAACGTTCGTCTATTTGGGCGTGATACTCCAGGTGCTGCCGAAAAAGCGCGGCCAGTACCGGAATGTCCTGCTGCCCAGCCCGACGAATGGTTACGCTAATTTCTTTCATTTCCCGAAAAGGGTCAGAAGTAGGTGGTCTCCCGGTTGAGAGTTGCGGAAATCACCACGCCCCTGCCACCGCGATGCAGCCACCGCTGGCCAC
>DTZQ01000028.1 GCA_012961305.1 Armatimonadota bacterium
CGCCTCTCCTTCTTTCCACAGAAACTTGCGGTCGCTGGTGACAAAGCGGTTGTCGGCGGACGTGCAATACCGGTGTAAACCGTCGGTGTTTTTCGGCAGACTTGAATATTTCTTTAATTGCGCATCCAAAATTTCCAGAGTAACGCGCACGTCGCCCATGGCGTCGTGGGCATCGATGTGTTCGCCGTTGCAGTAAAAGCGATAGGCCGCCGCGAGATTTCGGGGTTCATTCTTATGGAAAATCACCTGCGCATCCACCAGACGAGTATTCTGTAAATCAAGAGGAGTACCAGCGCGTTGCATTTCCGTCTGCAAAAAGGGGACGTCAAAGCGGGCGATATTAAAACCGGCAAGGTCGCAGTTTTCCAGAAAGCCGAGTACAGCAGGCCCAGCGAATGCGGGAAGTCGATCTCCCACAGCGGTGTCAGGCGCTTGCCGTCACCCTGCCAGATGCTGCTGGTGGAGCCGGTGCAACTGGAGGGAGCGGCAGGTTCGGTGGTGGCCCTGTTTGCAGAAATCGCGCTGTTACTTTGTGGGCTACAGCGACTGCGACAAGAGCGGGAAGAAATAGAGACCTTAGCCCAACAGCGACAGGTGGAAGTAAATGCCCTGCGGGAAATTTCCATTGCCATTCGCTCCATTCCGCGCCTGGAGCAGACCTTAGAGGAACTGGTGGTCAGTATTGGCCTCATGACCGAGGCAGAGAAATGTGTTTTCCTGCTTTACGACGAAGTGCGGGGGGAGTTAGTGGCCCAGCAGCCGGTATTGGGCTTGACCGAGGAAGAGGTGGAGTGCACGCGGGTGGTTCCTACGGTGGGAGTTAGTGGTTACGTATTTAGAACGGGGCAGGGCTACATCGTGCGGGAGGTGACTACGGACCCCCTTCTGGGGCCAGAGCGGGAATGGGCGCGTTCCCTGGGGGTGACCAGTATGTTGAGCGTCCCCTTACAAGTGGAGAACCAAACTTTGGGGGTCATTCATGTGCTCAACAAACGCTCGCAACAGCCCTTCACCGAAGAGGACCTGGCGTTACTCAATCTGCTGGCCAGCCAGGCGGCAATGATTCTCCAAAACTCTCGGCTGCACACGGCCATCAATAATGAGCGGCATCGCTTAAGGACGATTTTGCGCAGCCTGGCCAGCGCGGCCATTGTCCTGGACCGCCAGCAGCGAATTATGTTGTGCAACCCGGTGGCTGAGTACCTTTTTTCCCTGCGGGAGGAGGAGGTTCTGGGTCGCTCGCTGGAGGAAGTCCTGCCGCGGGAGGAAATTTTACAGGCTCTAACGGCCTTGCCGGAAGAAACGAAGGCTGAGCCACCGGAAATCACCCTGACCTCGCCGGTAGAGGTGATTTTGCAAATCCAAGTCACCGACCTGCGCAACGAGCGGGGGGAGGTATTGGGCAAAGTCATAGTATTCAACGACATCACCCACTTGCGAAAGGTAGACCAACTGAAAACGGAGTTTGTCTCCACGGTCTCTCATGAACTTCGCACTCCGCTGACCTCCATCAAAGCCTTTACCGCTACGCTTCTGCGGGATGTAGAGTTTGACCGGGAAACGCAAAAGGAATGGCTCAAAATTATCGACTCTGAATGTGACCGGCTAACCCGCCTAATCAATGATTTGCTGAGCATTTCCCGCATCGAATCGGGCCGGGCCCTGGAAATGGAATGGAAAAGGGTGGACCTGCCTCAGGTTATAGGCAAGGTCCTTGACCAACAGCGGGCCTACTCGACGCGCCATAACTTAGTATATGAGGGCCCGGCTTCTCTAATTGTAGAGGCCGATGAGGATAAAGTGATTCAGATTTTGACCAACTTGGTTAACAATGCCATCAAGTACTCACCCCGCGGAGGGCTGGTCAGGGTGAAAGCAGTGGACAATAGGGATTTCGCCCAGGTGAGCGTGACCGACCAGGGGTCGGGCATTCGCCCTGACCACCTGCCCAAGATTTTCGACAAGTTCTATCAGGTGGACAGCAGCAGTACCCGCAAGGTAGGGGGTACAGGTCTGGGACTGTACCTTACCCGTCATTTAGTAGAAGCCCATGGCGGCAAAATTTGGGCAGAAAGCGAACTCAACCGGGGTTCAACCTTTACCTTTACCCTGCCCAAACGTCACTTGGGAGAGGCGGAGGCTTAGACTTCCGCTGGCCCGGAGGAGAATCCTATGCAACAGGTAGCAACTGGGATTGAGGAGCGCGATAAATTTGCGGCGGAACTAAAACGCCTAAAGGCCGAACGGGAGCAAATGGAACGGCGCATCCGGGAATTGGAGCGCCAACTGCGGGAGGCCTCCCTGCGGGAGGAAATTACCGCCCCCATCACTACTGATGCCCAACTGGTTAAAACCTTAGACCGTCTGCTGCGTAAAGTAACCATGATTCTACAGGCGGAGAAGTGTGTTTTCATGCTCTTTGACCGGGAGACCAATCTGCTAATAGCCCAACGGCCCGCGGTGGGGCTGACCGATGAGGAAATTCGCCTGTTTCGCCTGCCGGCCACGGAGGGGGTTTCCGGTCAGGTGTTCCGGGAGGGCAAACCCCTTATCCTCCAGGATGCCATGCGCGACCCTCGGACGGTCAAGGAGCATGTGGCCTTGCTGCAGGTGCAGAACTGTATCACCGTGCCCTTAATGGTCGAGGAACGAGACGAGGAACAGCGGGTGGTCAGCCGCCGGCCCATTGGGGTCTTACATGTTTTCAATAAGCGGCGGGGCCGTCAGTTCTTGGAGGAGGACCTAAGATTGTTGGTAATCATGGCCCGCAGCGCGGCCGCGGTGATTCGCAGTGCCAATATTTACCGTGAACTGCGGGAGGAGGTGGACCGGCTGGAAGCCACCCTGGAGAGCCTGTTGGCAGGGGTAGTGATGGTGGACATGAACGAAAAACTACTGTTGATGAACGAGGCCGCCCGGAGAATCTTCAACCTTCCCCCCAAAGTCGAACTGGGCAGGCCCTATTACGACCTCATCTCTGACCAAGCCACGCAGAACTTCATCCAGCAAGCCCTGCGGAGCAAGGAGGAACTGGCCCAGGAGTTTACCTACTACTTGCCCACCGAACGTATTTTCCAAGCCCAGGCAGCACCAGTGCACAATGAGGCCGGAGAAATCTTGGGGGTGGTTTCCATTTTCAACGACATCACCGAAATCCGCAACGTCGAACGGATGAAAACGGCCTTTATTTCCCGGGTCTCCAACCAACTGCTAACCCCACTTACTTCCATTCAAGGGTTCGTTTCCATGTTGGCTGAGGAAGACGAATCCTTCGACCGGCACACCCGGCACGAGTTTTACATCATCATCCGGGAAGAAGTGGAACGGCTGTGGCGGCTGATTAGTGACCTTTTGCACCTCTCGCGCATTGAGCACGGCATTACTCCGGAACTCCTGCCCGAACCCATTGATTTAGAGGAACTCGTCCCCAAAGTGGTGGATGCACAAAAGGCCACTACCTCCAAGCATGACTTCGTGGTAGACATCGCTCCCGACGTGCCGCGCATTGAAGCCGACCGGGAGTCCATCGAAAAAATCCTCACCAACTTGGTGAACAATGC
>DTZQ01000029.1 GCA_012961305.1 Armatimonadota bacterium
AGGCAGGGGACTTTGGATCCTCGATCGCAGGTTCGAATCCTGCCGCCCCAGCCAGTTGGTGAGGAGGGGAATTAAACCCCTTTCGCGGAGGAGAATTTTGGGGAACCGCGGTGCGGTTCCTTTTTTTGTGGGAAGCGGAGGAGACGATGAAACAGGTAACTTTGCAGGCCCAACGGCGGGAGGCTAAGGGGAAAGGAGGGGCGCGGCAACTGCGCCGCCAGGGTTTCCTGCCAGCCATCATGTACGGGCGACATGTGGAACCCACTCCCCTGCAAATCTCCGAGCGTGACTTCTACCGCCTATTGCAGGCGGCGGGACGCAATGTCTTGGTGAGACTCTCCATTGATGGCGCCGAGCCCCAGGAGCAGTTGACCATTATCAAGGAAATCCAGCGGGAACCGGTCACCCAAACCCTGTTGCATGTGGATTTTCAGGCCATTTCGCCCCAGGAGCCCATTCGCACCACGGTGCCGGTGGAACTGGTGGGCCATCCGGTAGGAGTAACGGCCGGGGGCATCCTGCAACATCGGCTGCGACAGGTGGAAATCGAATGTCTGCCGCTGGAGATTCCGGACCGCATTCAGGTGGACATATCCTCGCTGAACGTGGGCGAGACTTTGACCTTGGCCCAAGTCCCTCTGCCCGAGGGAGTTAAGGTGTTGACTCACCTGGAGGAGCCGGTAGCCCACATTTTGGTTCCGCGCCTGTTGCGAGCGGGCGAAGCGAAAGAAGCAGAGGCAGAAGCAGCCCCCACCGAGGAAGAGGAAGCAAAAGCAGAGGAGGAGGGCGGTGCTGCTGAGGCGGAGGAGAAAGAGACCGAGTAGCCCCCCCACCAAGTTCATCGTGGGCCTGGGCAACCCCGACCCCGAATACACTTCCACGCGCCACAACGTAGGTTTTCGGGTAGTGGATGAACTGGCGGCGCGGCATGGAGCCCCCCGGCTGCGGCGCCGGTTCCAAGCGCGTGTGACCCAAATTTCTCTGGGCGAGGAACAGGTGTTATTGTTGCAGCCGCTTACCTACATGAACCGCAGTGGGTTGGCCGTGGCGGCCATGCTGCAGTTTTATCAGGCGTCTCCCCAGGACCTCCTGGTCGTTTGCGACGACTTTCAACTTCCCCTGGGCAAACTCCGCTTACGGCGGAAAGGCTCGGCCGGAGGGCATCGTGGTCTGCAGTCCATCATTGCCGAACTGGGCACCCAGGAATTTCCCCGCCTGCGTCTGGGCATCGGTAATCCCGGCGCGCAAGACCCCGTTGAGTACGTCCTCAGTCCCTTCCCCGAGGAGGAGCGGGAAATCATCGCCCCGGCCATAGTCCGCGCCGCCGAAGCCTGTGAGGTGTGTATGCGCGAGGGCCTGGAAGCAGCCATGAATCAGTTCAACTGACCCCCGCTTGCAATTCCCCCCGTGATGTGTTATAATTCCCGTTAAGCGTTCAGCCCTCAGTAGACTTATCTTTTTGGGCAATCAGGCAATTGGACAATTGGGCAACGGGGCAATCTTCGCCAGTACTGAGTGCTGAGGACTGGATGCTGAGGAATTTAGTACTCACGACTCAGTCCTTTTCCCAGTTACCCAATTCTCCAGTTGTTGTGAGCCATAAGGCCCAGGCTGAACGCTTACCAAAGGTGAACTACCCATGCACAACCGGCTGGGTGGATGGGCAGTTATCCTGCTGGTCTGGGGAGTGGCTTTTGCACAGGCCCCAGGGGGAGCGGTCAGTTGGGAGACCAAAGTCGAGCGGGAACTGGGCCGGCAGGTGAAATATGCCTTTGAGATGACCGTCGGCCTGACCTACGAGCCGGTGTTGTTAGACTGGGTGCAGCGGGTTGGAGAGCGGGTGGCTTCTGTGGCCCCACGGCAGGATGTAGACTACGTTTTCTACATTGCTAACACGGACGAAGTCAATGCCTTTGCTGCGCCGGGCGGGTTCATTTTCGTGACCCGGGGGCTGTTGGACACCGTGGAGTCCGACGACGAACTGGCCGGAGTGTTGGCCCACGAAATTGCCCATGTGTCCGACCACCACAGCCGGCGGCAGATTAAGCGGCAACTGCTGATTTTGGGCGGTTTGGCCCTGCTGGGAGACACTTTGTCAGAAGATTGGCAAAGGGCGCTGCAAGTGGTGGATTACCTTTTAGCCCTGAAGTTCTCGCGGGATTTGGAACGCCGGGCAGACCGCGACGGGGCCAAGTTCGCGTACCAGGCGGGTTTCGACCCGGACGGGTTGATTGCCTTTTTCCGGCATCTGTTGGCCCGGGAACCCAAGCGAGCGTCTAAATGGTCGTTTCTGTCCACCCATCCGCCTACCCAGGAGCGACTGGAACGGGTGCGCCATTTGCCCTGGTTGGCCGAGGACGACCCGGAGGTGCTGCTAATTACCGGCAACCATTTGTTGACCAATCTGCGCCTACGGGCAGCCTTAAACCACTACCGGCGGGCACAGCAACTGCGCCCGGAGGACGCCGAGGTGTGGGCCGGCTTGGCCCGGGTGCACGCTTTGGCGGGGTTGTGGGAGGAAGCCCGGCGGGAAGCGGAAAAAGCCCTGTCCCTGGACCCGCAAAATGCCTGTGCGCAGGCGGTTCTGGCTGAAGAGAAACGGAAAACTAAACGGCCCGCCGAATTGACCGCCCCTCGGCAGGAGGTGGAGAAAGTACGGGCGGAATTGGGAAAGGCCGCCCAAAGGGCCCGGCAGCGGAAACGATGGCTGGCCTCCCGGCGGGAGGCCTTTCAGCAACGGTTGAAACGTATCGCCCGCCTGCGGGAAGACAATCGCCTGCTGGACCAGGCCCTGTGGCTGAAACCCAAGCCGGCTGACCCGGCCTGGCTGCTCTTGGTAGGTCAGGTCAAAGCCCTCATTGAGGAATTGGACAGTGCTCTGTTTCGGGCAGCGAAGGCGAAGCAGGAGTTGGAACGGGCCTTTGTCCATCTCAACCATTTGGAACAGCAAATGCAGGATGTCCTGCAGCCGGAACTCCCGTCGCGCTGCCCCGCCCGGGCCGTGGCCGCGGTGCGGCAGGTAATTGACGTCAACTTGGGAGCCCTGCACGAGTTGGCCCGGGGCCTGGACTTGGCCAACGAATCTCTGGGCGAGGTGAACCAGGCTACTCGGCTGTTGACGCCCATTCTGGTGGATTTGGTGGACCCGTATCTGGCTTCGCCCAACCGGGTGGCCTGGGGCCGATTCGCCGCGGTGGAAGCGGCCCTTTACGCGGCCTCCAAGTACACCGCGGCGGCCAAACGTCACAGTTGGGAGGGAATTTCCCTCATCAGCCAGGCCCAATGTCGCTACTTACAAGCCCTGCTGAGCCTGCGCCAGGGCTGTGGCTCTCAAGCAGAACAACGGTTGGCCGTGGATTTGGCTGCCCGCTGGTTGGGCGTGTCTCCTGAACAGGTACGCTATGTGCAGGAGTTGGGACACCCCTACGGGGAAGCGGTAGTGCTGATTTTCCTGCAACGCCAGCGGGATTGGACCATCGCCCAATTGGAAGCCCATCGCCAGGCCGGAGAGACCTGGTTGGACGTAGCGGCCCGGCTGAAGGTGGACTTGGATGCCCTGCGCATCACGCTTGCCCTGTTGCTCCGACACCTGGACGAAGTGAGGGTCGCATCATGAAGTATGGGCTCATCTCCGATATACATGCCAACTGGGAAGCCTTGGAAGCGGTGTTAGAGGCGCTGGGGGAGGTAGATGCTTATCTGTGCTTGGGGGACGTAGTAGGCTACGGCGCTAACCCCAACGAGTGTTGTGAACGGGTGCGGGAGTTGGGATGTACCACGATTATCGGCAACCACGACGAGGCGGCTTTGGGGCGGATGGATTTGAACTGGTTTAACCCCTATGCCCGGGCGGCAGTGGAGTGGACTATGGCGGCCTTAACGCCGGAGAATCGGAAGTTCCTGGAATCTCTGCCCGCGACGGCAGAGGTGGATGACTTCCTGCTCGTCCACGGCGCCCTGCCGGACCCTTGGATGTACATAACTTCGCCGCTGGAGGCCCTGCTCACCTTCCAAAACATGGAACCGGACCTGTGTTTTATCGGCCATACCCACGTGGCTGAGTATTACTATGTGGAAAAAAATCAGGGCAGTTTCCCCTCCCAGGTGAGCCTTCGGCGCGGCGGCACTGTACAGGTTACCCCAGAGCGACGGTTCATCGTCAACTGCGGGGGAGTGGGACAACCCCGGGATGGTAATCCCCAGGCCGCGGCCGGGATATACGATACGGAGACGCGAGAAGTCGAAGTCCTGCGGGTGGACTACGACCTCCCGACCGCCCAGCGGAAAATTCGAGCGGCTGGTCTGCCGAGCATTCTGGCCGACCGCCTGGCCTTTGGACGCTAATATGACTTACGACCAGGCTGTTGCCTATTTGAACCAGTTCATCAATTGGGAGCCCCGTCTGCATCAAGTGCGGTGGGAGGACTTCAAACTCGACCGAATGTGGAGGCTGATAGAGCTCCTGGGCCAGCCGCAGGAGGCCTTTCCTTCCCTGCACGTGGCTGGCACTAAGGGTAAAGGTTCAACCGCGGCCATGATGGCCTCCCTCTTGCAGGCCGCGGACTATCGGGTGGGGCTTTTCACTTCGCCGCATTTGGTGAACTTTCGGGAGCGCATTCGTTGCCAGGGGGAGAAAATACCGCCGAAGGTCCTGGCCGAACTGGTGGCTGGTCGGCTGCGGCCCGCCGTAGAGGAGTACCAGCGCAATCCGGAGCACGGAGACCTAACCTTTTTCGAACTCTACACCGCCCTGGCCTTTCTCTACTTTGCGGCGCGGGAGGTGGACTTCGCCGTGGTGGAAGTCGGGTTGGGCGGACGGTTGGATGCGACTAATGTGCTCCAACCGCAGGTGGTAGTGCTGACGGCCATCAGTTACGACCACACCGACCTTTTGGGTTCGACCCTGACGGCCATCGCCCAGGAGAAAGCGGGGGTAATTAAGCCAGGCGTGCCCGTTGTCTGCGCCCCCCAGCCGGCCGAGGCCCAGGCGGTGTTCCAAAAAGCCTGTACGGAGCGGGAGGCCCCGCTGATACAGGTACCAGAGAGCGCGGTGACCCGGCGCCGCCTGCGGAGCGGCGGCCAGGAGTTAGACTTGCAGACGACCAACGGGCGCAAGTTCGCCGGCCTCACCCTGCCCCTGCTGGGACGCCACCAGGCCATAAATGCGGCGGTGGCCGTGGAGGCCGTTTGCCAACTGGCAGCCACCGGAGCGGAAATCAAGGAAGAGGCCGTTCGTCGAGGGCTGGCCCAGGTGAATTGGCCGGGACGGCTGCAAGTGGTGCGCGAACAACCGTGGCTGGTGCTGGATGGGGCCCACAATGGGGCCTCAGCCGCCTGTCTGCGCCAGGCCCTGCGGGAGGCCTTCCCCTACCAACGATTGTGGCTCATCCTGGGCACCTCGGTGGAGAAGGATGTAGGAGCCATCGCAGCCGAGATTTGCCCCTGGGCCTACGAAACCATCGCCACCCAGGTGCCCAACCTGTTCCGGGCGGCTTCCGCAGAGCAGGTAGCGGCCCAGGCCGCGCCCTACTGCCGCCGCTTGCGTCAGGAACCCAATGTGGCTGCGGCCCTCCGATATGCCCTGGGCCAGGCGGCGGAGAAAGACCTGGTTTGCGTCACCGGTTCCCTGTACTTAGTCGGCGAGGCCCTACAAGTGTTGGGGGTGGAGGTGTAGGGTGACCAAACTTACGAAGCGAATCTTTCGGGTGGAAGATTATCCCGATGAGGAGGCCCTGCGCGGGGCGCTGGCCAACTTGGGGGTCGGCCTAACGCCCTACGAGGTGCGGCGACTCCGGGAACTCCTGGGCCGAAACCCGACCCTCGTCGAATTGCATATTTTCAACGCCGAGTGGAGCGAGCACTGCTCCTACAAGAGCAGCAAATCCACCCTCCAGGAGTTCCTGCCCACCTCCGGGCCTACCGTCATGCTGGGGCCGGGGGAGGACGCCGGTATTATCTTCCTCGCAGAAGTTGAGGGCGAGCGGTACGGGATAGTCATTGCCCACGAGTCCCACAACCATCCCAGCCAGGTGCTGCCGGTGGAGGGGGCGGCCACCGGCATTGGAGGCATCGTGCGGGACGTGGACTGTATGGGAGCGCACGTGTTCGCCACCGCCGACCCGCTGCGCTTCGGCGACCCCTACGGTGAACACCGCGACCGCACCCGCTGGATTGCCACCGGAGTGGTGGACGGTATCTGGCAGTATGGAAATGCCTTAGGAGTGCCCGTAGTGGCGGGGGACGTGGTGTTCAGCCGAAGTTTCGATGACAACTGTTTGGTCAACGTGGTCGCTCTGGGCCTGGTCAAAGAAAGCGAAATCATCCGCAGCCACGTCCCGCCGGAGGCAGCCTGGGAACCCTACGACTTGATTCTGGTGGGCAAGCCGACAGATGACAGCGGGTTTGGCGGGGCAGCCTTCGCTTCGGAGATTTTGGGGGAGGAGGCGGGAACGGAAAGCCGGGGCGCAGTGCAGGTGCCCGACCCCTTCCTCAAAAATGTGCTCCTGTTGCACAAGGCCAACGAGGCCGTGCGGAACGCAGCCCGCCGGGCCGGAGCCGTGCTCAGCATGAAGGACTTGGGCGCAGCCGGAGTAGTGTGTTCCACCTCGGAGATGTGTGCGGCCGGAGGGTTCGGGGCCCGGGTGGATTTGGACCGGGTGCACGTTTCGCTGGAGGGCCTGCGGCCGGAAGTAATCGCCTGCGCGGAAACCCAAGAACGGTATCTTTGGGCCGTGCCGCGCTGGTTCACTCCCACCGTGCTGCGCATTTACAACCAGGACTGGGAACTGCCCCGCATCTACGAGGGAGCACGGGCCCAAGTCATTGGTGAGGTGACCAGCGACCTTCGCTACCTGTTGACCTATCGCGGGGAGGTCGTCTGCGACGCGGACATTCGGGCGGTGACCGGGGGCCTGCGCTGCCAACGGGAGGCCCGGCCCCGCGAGTGGACGGAACCGGAACCTTCGCCAGAAGAAATACAGGCCCGACTGAGGGAACGGTTCGAGTCATGGGCCGAGGAGGGAACCTACAACGAAGTGCTGCTGGCCCTGCTGCACAGTCCCAACGTAGCCTCGCGGGAGTACCTCTACCGCATTTATGACACGGAAGTTCAGGGCAATGCCGTGCTTCGACCGGGGGAGGCCGACGCCGGCCTGATGGCCCCCCTGGCGGGCCATCCCGTAGGAGTGGCCCTCAGCGTGGACGGCAATCCCTTCTACGGGCGGATTTCGCCCTTCTGGGGGGGAGCCACCGCCGTGGCGGAGGCCATGCGCAACGTGGCCGCGGTGGGGGCTACACCCTATGGCTTGACCGACTGCCTCAACTTCGGCGACCCGGAAAAGCCAGAGGCTTTCTGGGAGTTTCGGGAGAGCGTGCGGGGGCTGGCCGAGGCAGCCAGGAACCTGTGGCTTAAGGGACACGAAAACACCCCCGTGCCCTTCGTTTCAGGTAACGTGAGTTTCTACAACGAATCGGAGGCCGGTCACGCCGTAGACCCTTCGCCCATTGTGGCTTGTCTGGGGGTGATGGAGGACTACAGCAAGGCCCTCACCCTGCAACTGAAGGAGCCGGGCAATCGACTCTATCTGGTAGGCGAGCGCTACGACGAACTGGGGGGGTCGGCCTTTTACCACGAACTCTTGGGCCTGTGGGGAGCCAACGTGCCACAGGTGCGTTGGGAAAGGGAACGGGGCATGATTTATGGCACGATTGACGCGGTCAACGCCGGGCTGGTGCGGGCCGTGCATGACATTAGCAACGGCGGACTGATAACCACGGTGGCCGAAATGATGATGGGCGGTTGGGCTTGGGGAACCTGGGGAGCGGAGATAGACTTAGACCGGGTGCCTTTGGGAGTCGGAGTTGCTTCGCAGGTGAAAGCCCTGCTGCTGCGGCTGTTTGCGGAGTCCAGCGGGTTCGTGTTAGAAGTGCCGCCTTCCCAGGCAGAGGAATTAGAGGCCACTTTTGCTCGCTGCGGAGTGACTGCGTTTCCCCTCGGGGAGGTTGCGGCCCACGGGCGGCTAATAGTGAAAAGTCGGCAGGAAACTCTGATAGACGTGCCTCTGGAGGAAATGAAAACGGCCTGGACCAGTGGCCTTCCGGAAGCAATGAGGTAAAAACTTGACCTAATTTTCCAAGTTACGGACGTTTTCGGGGACGAAGTATGCTTGACCGATAACAATGGCCACGTCACATTCTTATCGGTCATCCAGAGGTGGGACCGTACCTAAAAGCAATATATTTCACGACGGGCTTGTCGGGAGGGAAAATCCTATGGCTCCAGATAAGACCGTGAGTTACCACTACGATGCAGGCATGGATGGGCTCTATGTTTGGCTACGACAACCGCCGGCGGTAGTATGTGTTGAACCGGAGGATGGTATTGCCATTCGCATAGACGCCTGTACGGACGAGTTTGTAGGTTACACCATCGTGGACTTTTGCCGCCGCTTCCCAGACAGGAATCCGGCCGAAATTCGCATCCCACTCGCACCCCAATTTGCTCTGGCCCCCATTTGTGCTATTTTAGCGGGCGAGCAGGCAGAGGTAGTTTCATCTGCCGCTCCCTAAATCATGATATCTTGAGGGAGGGCACTCTCATGCAAGCACCTATGCGAACTTTGAGGCCCCTGGGCTACGGAGGGCTCCTGGACCAGACCTTTGAACTTTACCGGGAGAACTTTCTCCTGTTTGCAGGCATTACGGGGGTAGTGTACGTGCCTTTGGCCCTGTTGCAGGTGGCCCTGGTGCCGCAGTCCTTTACTGGGTTTCCCCTGCCCCCCGGCCCGGAAGACATGCCCACTCCCCCACCCGAGTTGGGAGGGGTGCTGCTCTACGGTTTTATCGCCATGCTGCTGGGCATCTTCGTGCCCGGAGTGGTGACCAAAGCCATTGCCGACCGCTACCTGAACCAGCCGGCCAGTATCGGAGCCTCCTATGGGTACATCTTCCGCCGCTTCTTCCCCTACTTATGGACCTGGATAGTGGTAGTTTTCGTCGTTTCTGTGATTGTCATCGGCTTCTCCCTGCTGCTTGGCCTGCTGAGTGCAGCAGTACCGCTCGCCGCCCCCCTGTTAATCGCTCTCGCCGGCATCCTGATTGTCTGGGTAATGCTCCGGTGCAGTTTGGTGGGGCAGGTGTTCGTGGTCGAACAGTTGGCGGGCATGAGGGCCGTCAATCGCAGTTGGCAGTTGGCAGGGGGATACGCCTTTCGGATTTTCGTGGCCTTCGTGCTTCTTTACATCCTCATCTTGGTCCTGAGCGTGGCCCTCAGCATGGGATTGGGAACCGTGGCCGCAATTAGCCAAGCCTCCCCCATGCGTTTCTTGGTAGGGTTCATGCAGGGCGTGCTGCAAATGCTGCTGGCTCCCATTCCCTTGATTCTGCTGACCCTGCTCTATTTCGACCTGCGGGTGCGCAAGGAGGCCTTTGACCTGCAACTGCTGGCCCAGAGTTTGGCTGTCCCCCTCGAGGTGCCAGAAGCAGGTGAGGAGGAACAGGTAAGGAGTGATGAGTGAGAAGGGGCAAAGGACGAGGGGCGAGGGACGAGGGGCGAGTTGCCACCCCCTGCCTTCCGCCGTTGGAAGGTGGAAGAGTGGGGGGCTATTGACCCTGACCATTGGAGTTGCCCTGGCGAGTCCGTTGGTCTTTCCCCTCTGGGGTCAGGCATCCCCTCGCCACCCGGGCGACGAAGGCTCGCAGGTAACGGAAATCCTCACCCATGCCCAGCACTTGACCGCGGAGGCGCTGACTCTGGCGGAGAAACAACCAGCCTTGGCCAACCGTCGCCTACACCAAGCGCGTCGCGCTTTGGCGAATCGGGCTACAAAGGAGGCCGGAGAAGCCCTGTCCGCCGTCCGCCGTACCCTCACCCAGGCCCTGGAGGCCGAAGAGGGGGAGGAAAAACGAGCCCTCGTGGAACAAGCCGGGCAGCAGTTGGCCTCCTTGCTGGCCCTGACCCGGCTGTCCACCCCCGCCGTTGACCGAGCAGCGGCGAAGCACGTTCTGGCCCAGATACTGGCCTCGCAGGAGTTCCAACGGGCTCGGCGGGCGGAGTACTGGTGGGCCCGGTTTTATCGGTGGTTGAGTAGCCTCTTAGATTGGTTGTTCAACAGACTGTTCCCCAACTGGCACCTGAGCAAAACCTTGGCGGAGATTTTGGCCCTAATACTGACCGCCTTGGTCTTGGGAGTGTTCGCAATTTTAGTGGCCGGGGGACTGGTTACCTACTGGCGTTGGCGGCGGATTGGAAAGCGAGGGACGGGAGAAGCCCAAGTGCAGAGCCGGCGGGTCAGGACTACCCGACCCTCAGTCGAACTCCTGCTGACGGAAGCGGAAGCCCAGGCCCAGGCAAGCGACTATCGCCAAGCCCTGCGGCGCGTGTATCAGGCCCTTCTGTGGTGGCTTGATGAGCAGGGGCTCATTGACTACAAGGACAGCCGCACCAACGGAGAGTATTTGGCCCTGCTGCGAGAACGGGCGGAGGAGTGGCTGTGGGAGCAGTTCCGAGAAGTGACCAGCGTCTTTGAAGCCGTTTGGTATGGAGGACAGCCAGCCAGCGCGGAGCAGTACCAATGGGTGCGTGACCGGTGTGGCTGGATGCAGGATTCCTGATGCAGAATGCCCGATGCCCCTTTCTTTCCCCCCGC
>DTZQ01000030.1 GCA_012961305.1 Armatimonadota bacterium
AATATCAGCCTCCGGCTGAGTAGTCACCACCGCTCTCAAATACCAAACCAGCGGAAGTTGGTTCCGTCGGTTTCCCACCCACTTGGTAACGGGAGCCCAAGATTTTCATCTTGGGTAGGTTTTATCGCAGGAGGTGTCAATCATGAGAAATCATCCCTTGGGGACCGGGGGGAAAGTCGGGGTAGTTCTCGCTCTGGGGCTGAGCCTGCTGGGCTGTGCTCGGCCCAAGGAGGAACCAGCGGTGCCTGCCCCGACCGAGGCCCCGCCGGAAAGGGTGGAAATCGCCGTCGTGCCCAAGGCCCTGACCGGGGAGTACTGGGTGCGCTGTAAGAAGGGAGCGGAGCAGGCAGCGGAGGAATTGGGCGTGGATTTGAGTTTCATCGGCCCACCCTCGGAAGTGGATGCAGACAAGCAAAGCGAAATCGTCGAAAACCTCATCAGCCGGGGAATTGACGCCCTGGCCATTTCTCCCTGTGACGGGGAAGCGCTGGTGCCAGTGATTGAGAAGGCGGTGGAGGCGGGCATTCCTGTGGTGACCGTAGATTCCGACGCGAACACGGACCGGCGCCTTTCCTACATCGGCACGGACAACGAGAAGGCTGGCGAAGTGGCCGGGGAGGAAATGGTGAAGGCCCTTGGGGGGAGGGGCGACCTTGCCATCATCACCGGCGTGCCGGGGGCTCAGAACCTCATGGAGCGCCTCAAGGGCTTCAAGCGGGTCATCGCCCAACACCCGGACATTCGCCTGGTCTCTGAACAGGCCTGTCAGAGCGACCAGGCCCTCGCCCTGTCCATCGCCGAAAACCTGCTCACCGCCCATCCCGATTTGGCCGGCATTTTTGGGGTGAACGCACCCGGCGGCCCCGGGGCGGCGGAAGCGATAGCCGCTATGGGGAAAGCGGGGGAGGTGAAAATCATCGCCTTCGACGTGCTGCCGGACACGCTGCGCTACTGTGCCCAGGGGGTCATTCAGGCCATTATCGAGCAGAAGCCGGAGGAGATGGGCTACCTTTCCGTCAAATACCTCAAGACTGTGTTGGACGGCGGCGAAATTCCGGCCCACGTGGACACGGGAGTGGAAGTCATCACTCCAGAGAAGGCAAGGGAGATGTTGGAGCAGGAATGACCCTTCGGGCGGTGGGTATTAGCCTAATTTTGATTCCGCTCCAGGCGTTCTGGATTATCCACATGGAACTGGTGCGGGGTGGGATTTGGCCAACGGTGCTCTCGCTTCTGTTCACCGTGGTTTTCATCTTGTTCGTCCTCGCCCTGTTAAACCTGCCGCTGCGCCGCTGGTGGCCGCGAGTGGCCCTGCGGGACGGAGAACTGCTCACCATCTACATCCTGCTGGCCGTGGGGGCGGCCTTGAGCGGCTGTGATGTGGGCCAGACCTTGGTTCACATCTTGGGGGCGCCGTTTCACTTTGCCACCCCGGAGAACGGCTGGGCGGCTCATTTTCACCGGGACCTCCCGCGCTGGCTGTTGGTCTCTGACCAGCAGGCCCTGAGGGGCTTTTACAACGGGGCCAGCACGCTGTACCGCTGGGACAACTTCCGCCCCTGGCTGAAACCGGTCGCTGGCTGGATGGTGTTCATCTTCCTCCTGCTTCTGACCATGCACAGCGTCAACGCTCTGGTGCGTCGCCAATGGGTGGAGGCCGAGCGGCTGACCTTCCCCATCGTGCAACTGCCCTTGGCCATGACGGACAGCGCGACTTTCTGGCGGCAGCCCGGCCTCTGGCTGGGCTTCGGCCTGGCCGCGGTCCTCAACCTCCTAAACGGCTTCCACTTCCTCTTCCCCGTTGTGCCCCACCTCAACTGCAAAATTTTCTTCAACCTGGGCCGAGTCCTGATAAGTCATCCCTGGGACGGTATCCGCTGGTGGCCGGTGACCGCCTACCCCTTCGCCATCGGGTTGGGTTTCCTGATGCCGCTTGACCTTTCTTTCTCCTGCTGGTTCGGACTGCTGCTGTGGAAGGCGCAAAAGGTGGTGGGCAAAGCCTTGGGCTACCCTCAGCAGTGGTGTGCGGCCATGTACTCACAGCCGCAGGTCTCCGGGGTGTGGATAGCGGTGTTGCTGTTCGCCCTGTGGATGGGACGGAGGCATTGGCAGGGACTGTGGCGGCTGGCCTGGAAGGGAGGGGACAAAACTTCTCCGCCGGGCCGCCGGCCGGAAACGGTGGAACCCTTTGCCCCACGAACGACCCTGTTGCTAACTGCTTTCGGCCTGCTGGGAATGATGGCCTTTGGGCACTTAGCCGGAATGACGGTGGGCTTCGCCGCTGCCTACATGGCCGTGTACCTGGCCTTTTCGCTGGCTCTGACCCGGATGCGGGCGGAGTTCGGGCCTCCCTGTCACGACCTCTACGGGGCCGGGCCCGACCAGATTTTCACCACCTGGTTCGGCGTGGAAACCTTTGAACGGCGGAACCTGACCTCTACCGCTGTCTTCTACTGGCTCAGCCGGGAATCGCCCCGCAGCCACCCTATGCCCCACCAATTGGAAGGGCTGCGCCTGGGCAGCGGAGGACGCTTGCCCCTCCCCCGGCTCTGGGGGGCCATGCTCTTCGCTGGCTGCTTTGGAGGGTTGGCGACCCTCTGGGCCGTGCTGCACAACTGCTACATCTTCGGCTCGGAAGCGAAGGTAAACGGACCGGCGACCTGGTTCGCCACCGAGGGCTTCCGCCGGCTCAACAGTTGGATTGTCAACCCGCCAGAGCCGAGCGTTGGCGGACGGAACGCCATGCTCATTGCCTTCTTCGTCTCTTGGGGCATCCTTTGGCTGCGGACCCGGGTGCTCTGGTTTCCCTTTCACCCCGCGGGCTATGCCATTTCCAGTTGGTGGGCCATCAACCTGCTCTGGTTTCCCCTGTTGCTGGCTTGGACGGTGAAAAAACTCGTCCTGCGCTACGGCGGCTTGCGGGCCTATCGCCGCGTCCAGCCCTTCTTCTTCGGCCTGATTTTGGGTGAGTTCGTGGTCGGCTCCCTCTGGCAGATTGCGGGCCTACTGGGGGGATTTACGGCTTATGCCTTTTGGATTTGAGGGAGGGAATTATGGCTGTGAAACCGCACCAAGACCGACCTAATTTGGTGCTGCTGATGACCGACCAGCAGCGGCGACTCGGCCCCCTCCCAACCCTCCCCGCACGGGGTGGGGCAAGGGTGGGGCGAGGGGCAAGGG
>DTZQ01000031.1 GCA_012961305.1 Armatimonadota bacterium
CGTGCCCGCCAGCCGTGACCACCTGC
Source organism: Armatimonadota bacterium (assembly GCA_012961305.1). GTDB lineage: Bacteria > Armatimonadota > UBA10988 > UBA10988 > DTZQ01 > DTZQ01. The sequence continues at coordinate 27 of DTZQ01000031.1, forward strand.
CCGTCGGCCACCACCTGCGGAATCCGCAGGGAGGGAACAGCGGTACGGGTGCCCAATGAGTAGTCGCCGGAGATGACCGCCTCCGCCGGTGGAGGCGCGGTGGAAGCGGGAAGGTTGAGGCGCCGGATGCCGAACAAATCGTCCAGATAGCCGACCTCCAGCGGCTGGCAATCCCCGCCCATCACGCCCGGTCGGAGGTCGGCTATGAGCATGCCGCCTTGCTGCACGAAGGCGCGAATCTCTTCCGCCTCCGCCTGAGAGAGGGCCTGGCTGTAAGGGAGCAGCAGCACCTTCACCTGGCCGGTGCGCAGCCGCCCGGCTTCAATGGCCGAGCGCGGCAGATAGTAGTGCTGTACCCCCAGGTCGGTCAGCAGCCACAGCCAGCCATCGTTGTCGGCCGCGATGTTGGTCAAACGCGAGTCCAGTGCGCTGGCATGCCAACAGGCCTGAGAGTGATGCAGGGCCAGGCCGTCGTAGTCGTACTCGCTGGCTGCAAGCAACTGCCCTATCCCGTCGAGAACCTCCTGGAAACTGTCCCAGAACCACTCCGTCCAGTAGGCCCAGGAGAAGTCGGTGTTGAAGATGCCCTCCACCGTATTGACCGCGAAATACTGGATGAGGTTGTTGCCGTCCAGCAATGCCTCCCACAGAAAGGTCGGCAGGGTCAGAGGGTCGCGCCGCTGGCTGCGATAGCCGCCGAACCAGTTGCCGCGCATTAGGTCCCGCGGCGCCAGGGAGCGCAGTAGGGTGTTGTAATGCAGCCGGCGGTACGGGCCCCAGAACTCCAAGCGGCGAATCGTTTGCTCCAGGTCGCCCGGCTGTGAGCCCTCCGCGCCCACCGGCGCGCCCGGCGCAACCCGGCGAATCTGGCTGGCCAGGAAGTGGAACATTTCCGCGTAGCGCGCTTCTCGGAAACTCTGGGTGTCGTGATACTGCACGAAGCGTCCCTGCTGTTTCGCCTCGCTGAGGGAGATGGTCTCTGCTTCCTCCCAAGAGGTGAGAGCGGTGCCCCAGGCCGCGTTCAGCGCGTCCAAGTGGCCGTACTTCTGCCGGAGGTAGTCCCGAAAGGCCGGTTGGTCCGCGGGCTTGAACCCGAAGTCGGTCGGGATGTAGCACTCGTCCCCCAGCGAGTAGACCAGCGGAGAGTAGTCCCGCAGTTCAGAGGCGATTTGCCTCATTCGCTGGGCCAAGTCCCGCCGCACTTTTTCGTCCGTGAACGACCCGCTGGCCCCCACGCGGGTACAGTAGGGCACCAGGCGCAAATCGTCCAAGGCCAGTTGGTCGGCGGTGGTCGCGTTAGGACTGCTCAGTACCGCGCAGAAGCCGGCCTGGCGCAGTCGCTGCTGCGCATAGTGCCCCAAAATGCCCGGCATGCGGCCCCAAATCACAGCCGGATACTCGTGCCTAAGGCGCTGCTGGACGATAAAGGTCTTCTCGGCCTGGTGAACGATGGCCTTGCCCCTCACAATCCGGGCCCGAGCCCGCCCGCACAGGCTAACGGCCTGGCGCAAGGGGACTGCGAACTCCACGGATTCAGCCCCCGCCGACAGGGGATATTCCCGCTGTGCGAACAGGCGCTGGTAATTGTCTAACAACTGCATTTGCAGGGAATAGCCCCGGGCCGGCACCGCCCCATCGAACCTCACCTCGCCGCGAGCCGACCCCATCCGGGGGAAACTCCGGCGGGCCAGTTTGATGGCGGCCACAGCCACCGGCGGTTTGACCTGCAGGAAGAACGAGGCCCAGTTCTCCCTTCCCCGCTGGCTGGTCAGCAACAGGTCAACGAAATGGCCTCCACCTTTGAGCGCGGGCAGGGAGAAGGACAGGGAATTATCGCCCGGTTGAAGGACGAGCGTCCGCTTTTGGGCGAATTCCTCCTCGCCCCATACGTCGCGCACCCGGAGCCATAATTCTCCCGCCAAGTTCTGGGGCCACTCGTTGCGCAGCCTCAGCGCGAAGGTTTGATGGGGAAGCGCGTCGTAATCAACCGTGCCGCCGTCCTCCGGCAGGGCCACGAACTGCACGCGCGGCTGTCGGTCGGCGGCCCAGAGGATGGTGCGAATGATGAGGGCCTGGTAGTAATCGTAGTAGGTCGGGGTCTCAAAGGTGAACGGCTCCGCGGGGGTCAGGCCCGGCCCACCGCCGCAGGGGCGAATGTTGTGGGTCAAGCCGTAGTCCACTTGCGCCACGCGGCCCCGGTGGAAAGTGTAGGTGCTGACGACCCGCCGGGGTATTTCCGCCGGCGAGGCGAGGTTCAGTTTCGCGCTGAAGGTGGTGGTGAAAAAGGGCAGGCCGGCGAAGGGGATACCCCTAATGAGTTCAACCCTTCCCTCCTCGGTGGGGTGTTTGAAGACTTCCGGCGGGGCCTGGTGGGGATAGACGAACACCAGGCCCGTTCCCTGGGAGACCTGCTCCAGCACGCGATACTGCAACTCCTTATTCAAGGCGGAGAAGAGGAAATTGGCCCAGACGATGACATCGTAGCGTTGCTGCAACTTCTCGCGCAGCCGGGCGGTTTTCTCCTCCTCGCGCGTGTCCTTTACGTCCGGGAAGCAGCCATCCTCCCGGCCCAACTTCGTCGTTTCCATCGTCGTTTCGCCGTACACCTCCATGTCCATCCGCTGCCACAGTTCCGTCACCTCCCGGGCCGCCGCCGTAAAGGGGGTAAGGAAGAAGACCTTCACTTTGCCCCGCGCATAGGGCTTGGCCCACGCAGTATGCGGCGTTTCATATTCTCCGACCTTGATTTCGTGCAGGTACTCGCCGGGCAGCCGCTCCGCTCCGAGGACAGGCCCGAGGGACAGACTTGCCGCTCCGAGGATGAGGAGCCAAACTGTTCTCCATCCGTCCATTTTTCTCCACCTCCCACGCATCACAATTTAGCCACCAGATTCATCCGGTAGCCCAAGGGATAGATTACTCTAAAA
>DTZQ01000032.1 GCA_012961305.1 Armatimonadota bacterium
CGGGAATATCAGCCTCCGGCTGAGTAGTCACTTAAAGTTAACCTTGTCGAGTTAGGGGGAAAGGGTCAGGCAAGTCTTTAACCTCGCCAATTCATGGCGCGGCACGCAGGGGGAGGTAAGTTATCACGGGGCGAATTTCGGTGGTGCGGCCCTGGGCATCGCGAGCCATGACGGTAATCTCGTTGGGGCCGATGGCCAGAGTTAGGGGCTGTTTGAAACGGCCCCTGGAGTTCAGTTTAACTGGTTGGCCGTTGACCGTGACGAGGGCATTGGCCTCCGCCCTACCGTGAAGTACAATTGAAGGTTCATGGACCACGTTGTTTTCGCCCACCGGGTCCACTTGCACGTAGGGCAGGAGGAGGGATTCTTGCGCCTGCCAGGCGGCTAAATCCGCGGGGGTAAGGGTTTGGGGACCGAGAGTTCCTTTCATCCGGTCTACGGCGAGGCGTTGGCGTTCGCGGAGCAGAAACTCATGCCGCTGGGCCCGTACTTGCACCATCCCTTCGTACACGGAAATGTCAGTGCGGCCATCAGGCGCCACCGCCACGCTGAACACCGTGCCCCTGACGCCGGCCACGGCGGTGGGAGTTTGAACTTCAAAACGGGAATCGGTCGTCAACTTCTTAGTCAGGCGCACCCAGATTTGGCCCAGGCGCAGGTAGAACAGAGAGGTTTGCGTGTCCTCAATTTGATGAAAAGTACATTTACGTACTTCAACGGTGGTGTGGGGAGCCAAACGCATACGGGTGCCGTCGACCCAGCGCAATTCCACTGTGCTTTCTTCTCCCGTACGCACAGTATCGCCGGCCTTGACATAATCTCCATCCTGCAGCGGCTGCCAGACGGTCAGGCCCTTGGGGTGCACCTCCGCTGACCCGGCCATAATTTGTACCGCCGCGGTCAATTGCAGGACAAAAAGGGAACTGGTCGTCGCCACCAATAAGTACATCATAAGCAGAAAGGCGAAGACCAGCAGGAAAACGCCTTTACGCATCGCTCGTTCCTATGGGCCAAAACAGTTGCCAGACAGAACCTACCGACTGCAGAACATCTGCCAGATTTGTTTACCGCTGGGGCGCAGAGAAAGTTTGGGCAATTCCCTACCCCTACTGAGGACTGGGTACGGAGGGGCTCAGTACTCCCGACTCAGTCCTTTATCCAATTGCCCATTCCTCTACGACCTCCGTGCCTTGGCGGGGCAGAGGTAGTTACTGTCCGTTGCAAGGTACTACATTGGAAATATACCCTGAATGGTGAGGAACTAAACACCTATGGGGTCTTCGGTAAAGGAGCCAACTTCAGAGAAGAATTTGCGCCGTAACTTGGCCCGGTTGGGGTTTCTGTGGGCGGCCCTCGTGGCTGCCGGCCTGATTGCCCTGCGGGGAAGCCGCTGGCTGCTGCCCTTTGAGTTGGACACCCTGGATGCCCGTTTTCACCTGCGCGGGGAGCGACCGGCCAGTCCCGAACATGACATCCTCATCGTTGCTTTAGATGAAAACAGTTTGCGTCGTCTGGGACATTATCCCTGGCCCCGACGGATACACGCCCAGTTAATCGAACGGCTGCGCCAGGATGCTCCCCGAGCCATCGTCTTTGACATCTTTTTCGTGGAACCGAGCACCCCTGAGGATGACGAGTACTTGGCCCGGGCTATGGCCCTGGCGGGCAATGTATTTCTGGCCGGGTTCAGCACTCCCCTGGCCACGGAACCCACTCCTCAGCAGCAAATCCTGCTCCCTCGCTTTACCTTTTCCGCGACCCTTCCACCCCAGAATGCCCTCTGGCATTATCCCCACGTAGCCCTGCCCCTTCCCCCCCTAATGGCTGTGGCTCGTGGTTTGGGGCTGGTGGACATCGCAGCCGATGTAGATTCCGTGTACCGCCACGCCACCCTCCTGGCCGTCTATCGGAACCGCCTGTTTCCCTCCCTGCCCCTGGCCGTGGCGGCCTACACTTTCGGCGTACCCTTGAGCAGCCTCTCCTTTACGGCCCAAGGGGCCCTCAAAGTAGGCCCGGTCCAAGTGCCCCTCAACCGCGCCGGGCGACTGCTCATCAACTACCGGGGAAGAAGTGGGATGTTCCCCCGTTATTCCTACGTGGATGTGTTGGAAGGCCAATATCCTCCCGGCACTTTCACCCACAAAATCGTGCTCATCGGAGCAACGGCTAAAGGTCTGGGGGACATTCGGCCTACTCCCTTTGACCCCCTCTTTCATGCGGTAGAAATAAATGCTTCCATTCTGGACAACCTGTTGCGCAGTGACTTCCTCCGGGTAGCCAGTACACCCCTTAACCTGCTGATAATTCTGGGCCTTTGCCTGTTGCCGGGCCTTTACCTGCCCCGATTGCCCCTGGGAGTAGGGCTACTGCTGACCTTTGCCCTCTTAGGAAGTTACACCTACATCTGCTTTTCCTCTTTCCTGCACCGCCAACTTTACTTGGATTTCTTTCCGCCCGTCTTGGGTTTAGGGCTGACCTATCTGGGCTTGACTACTTATCGCCTGTTCACCCTCGAGCGCCATCAACGGTTCCTGCGGCGGATGTTCGAGTTTTACGTATCCCCGGAAGTCATGCGGCGCATTTTGGAACACCCCACCGAAGACTTAAAGCCGGGCGGCGAGCGCCGGGAAGTAACGGTGCTTTTTGCCGACATCGTAGGTTTCACTGCCATTTCCCAACGTTTAGCCCCAGAGACTCTGGTGGAAATCATGAACGAGTTTTTCACCGTCATGGGGGACATCCTGTTCAAGTATGAGGGGTACATAGACAAGTTCTTGGGCGATGGGATTATGGCGGTGTTCAATGTCTTTCCCCCCGTGGGCTACCGCGACCATGCCCTGCGGGCGGTCAAGGCGGCGCTGGAAATGCAGGAACGGTTGGAAAAGATGAACCGCCGTTGGGAGCGGGAAGGTCGTCCCACCTTCCGCCTGGCCATTGGCCTTAATACAGGGCCCGCAGTAGTAGGCAACATTGGCTCAGAGAAACTGTTTCACTACTCAGTCATCGGGGATGCGGTAAACTTAGCCGCCCGGCTGCAAGTCCTCTGTCGGGACTACGGGGCTTCCATCCTCATCGGGGAGGAAACTTACCGACAGGTGCAGGAGGTAGTGGCCATCGGTCAGCGACATACGGCTTTAGTACGGGGGCGAGAAACCCCGGTCACCTTTTACGAAGTAAGGGGCCTCAAGATGGAGCCGCTCTAAGGAGGCGGTTCTGTTTTCACTTCTTCCTCTGACATTTTCGGCACCTCAACTCGCTGCCCGATTTGGGGCTCTGTACCGGCGCGCAGACGTTGGAGGTTGGGACGATGCCGCCAGAGAATAAAGGCAGCCCCTACCACCCCAAAGGCCACGTACTCCCAGGGGTCACGGAAGGCAGCCAACAAACAGGGCACAGCCACTCCTCCCACCATGGAACCCACGGAAACGTAGCGGGTTACCTTCACCACCAGCCCCCAGAGCAGAAAAGCCAGCAGGGCCACCCGCC
>DTZQ01000033.1 GCA_012961305.1 Armatimonadota bacterium
ACTAACCCCCATTTTCTCCAAGATTTTCATAGCCCCGCTTTCGGCTTCTTGGATGACGCCCAACAACAAATGTTCCGTGCCTACTTGCGGCGCACCTACCCGATTAGCCTCTTCCTGGGCGAAAAGTACTACCCGCCGGGCATGGTCTGTGAACCGCTGCCACATGATAACTTCCTCCTTTAAATCAGCCAAGCCAGAACCTAATTGAACGTGAACTCGGTGCGAGCGTTGAGTTCACCGTTCTTACCCTCTAATGGGAACACCCTCCCGTTGGGTCAACTCCCGAAAGGCCCGCATTAACCTGCGGGTTATGGGCCCTGGCCGCCCACTGCCAATAGTCCGTCCGTCCACCTTAACCACGGGGATTACTTCTGCCGCCGTGCCGGTGAGAAAACACTCCTCAGCATTATAAACGAAATGTTGGGTGAAAAGTTCTTCCCGTACCGATATTCCCTCCTCCTGGGCCAATTCCATAACCGCGGCCCGGGTGATCCCCGGCAGGATGCCTGCCGAAATTGGCGGAGTAATAAGTTCCCCCCTGTGCACCAGGAAAATGTTATCCCCAGTCGCCTCAGCCACGTATCCCTGGGCGTTTAGCATTAACCCTTCTAATACCCCTGCTTGGATTACTTCAATCTTGGCCAGGATGTTGTTCAGGTAGTTCAAGGATTTAATGCTGGGGTCTAACGCCGTGGGCAGGTTCCGCCGGGTGGCTACGGTGATAATCTCCAGGCCCTTCGCATAGTACTCTGGAGGGTAGAGTTCAATGCTTTCCGTAATGATAAACACCGTCGGACGCAGGCATTTACGCGGGTCGAGCCCTAAATCCCCCGGCCCGCGGGTGACGACCAGCCGGATGTAAGCATCAGAAAGGTTGTTCCGCCGCAGGGTTTCCAAAGTTGCCTCCATCATCTCCTCCTTGCTGAGGGGAATGTCCAGTAGAATGGTCTGCGCCGAAGCATATAAACGGTCAATATGTTCCCGCAAGCGGAACACCCGCCCATTATAGGCCCGTATGCCTTCAAAGGCCCCGTCCCCGTAGAGCAACCCATGGTCGAAAACGGAAATTTTCGCCTCTTCTTTAGCCACCCATTCCCCATCCAAGTACACCACCCTGCTCATCCGCAAAACTCCTTCCCATTGTTCTGTCAACCAGGTTTTGATAGGTAGCGGCACCTTTTACGGGTGCGCCCCCACACAAGTATTTTAGGCGCAGGCTACAAACCTGCGGCTACGGCCACTCACCCAACCCCTCAATTTAAACTTAACCGTAATTACTCAGCCCTCACCCCTCTCCTTCACCAGTACTGAGTGCTGAGGGACCCAGTACTCACGACTCAGTCCTCAGTCCTTTTAGACAAGCACCGTCTTAACAGGGCTAAAACCCTTGACTCCAAAGGGCCTCTTCGTCCCTCGCCCCCTTAGCAGTTCACCTCACACCTGGCTCAGAGCAGGTCACCGATGCACACCCACGTGCCCGTTTCAACCGACCTCTCCACTGCCTCCAGGACCGCTTGGTTTTTCAGTCCGTCCTCGAAAGTCGGGGCCGGCGATTCGCCCTGGGCAATGCCATTTAGCAGGTCGTGAACAGTGTTGATGAAGGTGTGTTCGTAGCCAATGATATGACCAGAGGGCCAGTAGGCTCCGCTGTAGGGGTGCACTGCTTCATTGCAGATGATGGTCCGAAAGCCGCGGGCATATTCGGGGTCACTGTCCAAGTACAGTTCCAGTTCGTTCATTCGCTCCAGGTTGAAGACCACGCTGCCCTTGCTGCCGTTGATTTCAAAGCGATTGTAGTTCTTGCGGCCCAGGGCAAAGCGGGTCGCCTCGAAGGTGCCCAAGGCCCCGTTCTCGAAGCGGGCCAGGAAGGCCGCAGCATCGTCCACAGTAACCTCACCCCTCTGTTCCCCCGCACGAGCGCCCAGACGCTCGTCCACCGCCTCCAAAAGAGGCCGTTCCTTAATGAAGGTCTCCATCAGGCCCACCACTTCAGTAATTTCGCCCACTAAGAAGCGAGCGAGGTCAATCAAGTGGGCATTCAAGTCTCCATGCACGCCGGAGCCGGCCACTTCTTTGCGCAACCGCCATACCAGGGGGAACTCCGGGTCCACAATCCAGTCCTGCAAGTAGGTTCCCCGGAAGTGATAAATTTCGCCCAATTCCCCTTGGTCAATCAACTGTTTGGCCAACATGACCGCCGGCGCACGGCGGTAGTTGTGGCAAACCATGTTGACCACTCCCGCCTCCTTTACCGCCTGCACCATTTCTTTGGCCTCGGCCACAGACATGGCCAGCGGCTTTTCACAAAGGATGTGCTTGCCCGCCTTGGCCGCCGCGATGGCCACCGGCGCGTGCATGTTGTTCGGGGTGGACACATCAATCAGCCCAATATCCTCCCGCTCTACCAATTTCTCCCAGGAGGTTTCATACCCCTCCCAGCCGTACTTCTCTGCGGCGGCTTTAACCGCTTCCTCCGTCCGCCCACAAATGGCCTTCATTACCGGCACCAATTCCAGGTCATCGAAGAAAGCCGCGACCTGCCGGTAAGCATTGCTGTGGGCCTTGCCCATAAATTGATACCCTACTAAGCCGACATTGATGGTTTGTTGAGCCACGATTCATCGCCTCCTGTGCTTGCATTATTCCCCCAAGAGCCATTCTATCTGGGCTTGGGCTTTGGCCTGTTGAAACCAAGCCCGCTTGGCCTCATCTAAACGCCGGGCATAAAGTTCCCGGGCAAACTGGTCATGCTGTTCCCGAGTCATGGGCGGAGGTTCTTTGATGTCATCCACCCGCGCGATGTGATAACCAAAGGGAGAAGGAATGGGCTTGCTGATTTCTCCCACTTTGAGCCGAAATACGGTTTCCGCGAACTTAGGCATGCTGGAAGCATAAGCATAATAGTTGAAATAGTTCAAGTCTCCTCCCCGCCCGGCCGTGCCTGTATCTAAGGAATACTTTCGCGCCAGGGTCGCAAAATCCTCCCCCTGCAACAACCGCTGCCGTAGTTCCCGCGCCTCAGCCTCCGTGCGGACCAAAATGTGCCGCACCCGCATCCGTTTGGCCTGCCGCCGGTAGGCCAGTTGAATGTCCTCCTCCGTGACTTTTATTCCCGGCTTCACCAGTTCCTCAATGCCCAATTCCAGTTCTATCTCCCGTCGCAGGGCCGCCAGAGTCAGGTGCTTCTCCTCCAACCAAGCCCGAAACTTTTCTTCCGTGTCGAAATTCTTCTCCCGAAACTGCTGCAAGCGTTTTTCCACCATTTCAGGGGTGATGCGAATGTGCGCCTTCTCCAGGGCCTGCTGAATAATGGTTTCGTTAATGAGTTCCTCCAGGATGCTGCGGCCAGCCCGCTCCAAGAGGGCCTGGATTAGTTGCTGCCGGGTAATGGGTTCCCCATTGACCCGAGCCACTATTTCCTGCCCATATCCCCAGTGGCTGCTGAAGAAAAATAGCAAACCACTCCCTATAATACTACACCATAGCCGCCACATGGTCAAGACCTCTTTATGTTCCCCCAATTGTTATTGTACTATAAATTGCGGGCTGAGTCAATAGGGAACTGGGAAACCTATGAAATTCGACAGTTGACAGAGGTGGCAAAATGGTCTATACTTAAGGATAGGCATTCAGCGGTCAGCACTCAACCGTCAGCGATTGGTTTGGTGCCTATGGCTTATCGCTTGTGGTATCCTTGAGTCACTTAACCCATTAATGATTTTCCCTGGCCCCACGCCAGGGCTGACCGCTGACTGCGAAGGGCTGAATTCCACCCTTCAGGATATATGGCGAGGGATTAGAAATGTCCCGCGTTTTAACGGTCATTAGCATAGCCTTGGCGATGGTTTTCTTCGTCGTCCTGCTGAGCAACAGCGCCCGTAGCGAATCTATTCTCATTCATCTGCCTTTTATCACCAAAGCCATCAAGGCCGAAATCTGGACCACGCTGCTGCTGCCTTTCGTCCTGGGAGCGGTAGCGGGCGTGTGTGCGGGTTTGGCCACGGGCGCGCGGGGGTGGCAAAAACTGGCCGCTCAACTGCGGGAGGAGCGGGAACACAACCGCAAATTAGAGGCGGCCAATCGGGCCTTAGAGGCCGCTGTGCCTGTGCTGCGTGAGCCGGAGAGCGAAGCCTTGGAGGAAGCAGGGGCAGCAGAGGAAGTTGAGGAAGAAGCATGACTTTTCGGCGTAGTGCGCGCTGGGTGGTGGCCCCCCGTCAGCCGGAGCGAGCG
>DTZQ01000034.1 GCA_012961305.1 Armatimonadota bacterium
AGGGCGGGATTCGAACCCGCACGGCCTAAAACGGCCACCGGATCCTGAATCCAGCGCGTCTACCAATTCCACCACCTCGGCCTCCTACCTATATCATAGCATAAAACTGCCCCTTTTGTCAAGAGGAAACGGCAAATTTTTTTATGTTGGGTTGATATGGGGGTAGAACGTGGTATAATAGAAAGGGTAACTGAAAAACAGTTTGCAATTTTTGCGGTGAGGAAATACAGAAATGAAAACTACTATCTTTGCCATGCTTAGAGGGCTATTCATCGGTGCGGTGCTGGGGTTCCTGGTAAACCGCATTCTGTGGGGATTGGAAGCCCTTTTTAACTGGAACATGGTGTGTAGTATATTTTGCCACCCCACCCGGAGTGTATTATTTGGAGCCTTAGCCTGTGGTCTTTTGACCTTGGGACATGAGTTAAACCGCCTCACTTCCCAGGGGTCATCAAAAGAAAACGAAGACGCTGAGCAGGGATGACCGAGGTGCTTTCCTCCTCCTGTCTAACCCCTCATCTTCCTTAAGGACTACCTACAGTTTTTGCCCCCCTTTCGGCTTAACCTCGTTTAGACCAAGTAAAGCCGTTCAGAAATTGGTCTCCTTTGGTTTCCTGCAGTCGCAGGTTTTAGGTTCCCGATTTTGCGCCCTTGACAAGGGCGAAGTAGCGGGTTATAATTTCTCTGCATAGCATACCTCTGGAAACGGTGGGCTTTTAGCATTCAGTAAAAACGCAGGAGGACATCATGCCACAACCCGAGGTCATTCTGACCGGATTTGCCGATGAGGGTCCAGTAAGTAAGCGGGCTGAGGAGCAACTTACCCTGTGCCGGGGTTTGGGGCTGGCGTATTACAGCCTCCGGTTCGTGGATGTGGGCAACGGGGTGAAAAATGTCATGCAGTTGACGAGGTCCGAAATCAAGCGGCTGCAGGAACTGCATGACGAGTTTGAAATGCGGGTCTCCTCCATTGGCTCCCCCCTGGGCAAAATCAAACTGCGCAACGTGGAGGACGGTACGGCCAACATCTACGTCCCCTTCAAGCAATACCTCAAGGAAGAGGTGACCAAGGCCATCGAGTTGGCCCGGGCCTTTGACACCAAACTGATTCGCGGGTTCTCCTTCTATCCGCCCAAGAACGAAGACCCCTGGCTGTACGTAGACGAGGCCGCAGAGCGACTGCAAACCATTGCGGAACTGTGTGCAGAGGGAGAGGTATGTTTCGGCCTGGAGGTGGAGGCCAACCTCGTGGGGCGCAATGGCGACCTCCAATGGGCCCTGTACCAAAAGGTCAATCACGACCATCTCTACCTCGTCTTCGATGGGGCGAACCTCGTCTGCCAGGGTTACACCCCGGAGGAAACCTTTCAGCAATATCGGAGGATGAGGCGGGGCATCGGCTGGCTGCACATCAAGGACTACCGTCTGGACCCCAAGGTGAAATGGCGGGGCTACGTGGACGAGGAGATGCTTCGCCACTTCGTCCCGGTGGATAGGGGCGACGTGGGCCACGAACGCATCCTGCGGGATTTCAGAAGCCACCTGCCCCGACTGGCCCGCAAACTGCGGAAACAGGGCATACCCGGCGTCTTTTTGGATTTGGAACCCCATCTAAAGGGGGGTGGGCAGTTTGGCGGCTTCAGCGGGCCGGACGGCTTCGGCGTGGCCCTGCGGGCCCTTTGCCGCCTGCTGGACTACGTGGGCATCAATTATCACCTGACTGAGCACGGAGAATGGCGCTAATCACTCGCTCAGCAAAATGTTCACCTGTTGCACCGCGTCCCGATAGCGTTGCCAGGCCCGCAACACTTGTAGCGAGTCCGCCGGGCGAGGGAAACGCACGTGTAACACCAATTCGCTGTTGTGAGTGGAAACCCACACCTCTTTGGGCTGGCCGGAGGCCACGAGTTCAAAACGCAGTACGCAGTGGTAACAGTGCCCCCGATTAGCCTCGGCCAGTAGATAGGCCGTCAGAGTATTTACCTCGTAGTCCACGATAATTTGTACTCCCAACAAAACGGGGGATTCTCTACCTGGACGGTATGGATGCAAAGGACGTGCCAATCTGGGAAATATTGGTTGAGGGCAAGGTATCAAAAGTTGCTTGGTCGGTAGTCCTTCACTTTGGTTAGGAGTGGCCAGCCAGCGGGGGTAGAGTAATGGTCTGCCCGCCGACTCGTAGATAGGTGCCCCCACTCAGCAGCGTGTTCACTACCTTCCCCTCCGCGTCGAAACTGACCAGGGCAATGGTGGCATCCGACTCCAGGTCCTCGTAACGCAGGGGTTTCCCGTTCACGGCGAACAGAATGAGCACTCGCCCCTCCGGAGGACGCACTTCCACCCCGCGCACCCTTTCTCCCTCCAGCACGGTGACCGTTTCGGCCAGTTCCGCGCCCCGCGGTGCGACCTGAAAGATGACCAGGGCCTCGTGTCGCTCCCGGGCGGGAACGTGATAGGACACCGCCAAATCGCGGCCGTTCATCCTGCCCTGCTGCCACTTACCCGTCTCCCGGTCCTCGGTGGCGGAGGCTGTTCCCCTTTCGGAGGAAAGAGGGGCGAGCAGGCGCAAAGTGACGGTGAGGCGCCCTCGCTGGCCGGTGACGGTGAACCCGTCCTCGCCCAACTCCACCTCCCTGCCGGGGTGGAACCGCCACTGGGCCGTTGCCTTCCCCTGGGGGACGAACTCATCGTAGAAAACGACTACATGTGGACGAAGGAAGGCCAGGTGCCGCCGGGCAGACCGGGCTACCTCACGGTAGGGTTCGTCTAAGTTGAGGGTGTAGGCGTCAGCCCAGGTGGTGGTCACGAAATCCTCCACCCGCCCCATGGCGCCCGGACGCTGATTTTCGTCGTTGAGCAACACCGTGTTGTGGCCGAAAGTGTTGGCCCGGTAGAAGGTCCAGCGACGGCGGCTGAAGTACGCACCGGTGTAGGGCTCGGCCCCCAGGTCGCGAATGAACGTTTCCCCGAAGGCGTGCAGTACGAAACCGCCCGCGTCCAGGTGGCCGTGGTTCTGGCCGTTGGTGCCTGCGGTCATGGCCAAAATGAGGCCCTGGTCCTCCCGCCCGAAACCGCACCGCGAGACCACCCACTCGATGCCCTCAAAGTACCTGCCTAAGGGCAAATCCTCCGTCGGGTTCTTCGGTTCCAGAGTCGGGTCGAACCACAGGAACTGCCACAGGGCTGCTCCTCGCCCGTATTCCTGCCCCTGCCAGGTCGCGTAAGGGTTGCGGTATTCGGCGGCAAATTTGTCGTACAGCGGGGTGCGGGGAACGCTGGGGCCAGCGTCAGCAAAATTGACGCATCGGTTGGGCGGCAGGGTGTTGTACAGGGGGAAGAATACGGACTCGCGGTAGCCGCGATGGGCGAACAGGTTTTCCTCACCCTGAGTGACGATTTTCAGTGCGTCCGCGAAGTAGGTCAAATAGGTCGTGCCGTAGTTCCAGTAGCCAACCCCCTCGCCCCAGCCGCCGTTGGGGCCGAAGAAGGAGGGGTACTCGGCCATCTTCTCCGCGGCCTCTGCCACCCAGCGGGGCGCGTCGGGATGGTCCCCCAGCAGGGCCAAGGCTGCCACCCCACAGCCCCCTTCGACTACGGCCCGCCAGTTGTGCCGCGCCTTAGACCACCACACCCCGCCTTTAGAGAGGCGGTAAAACGGCTCCAAACCGCGCTTCACCAGTCCCTCCCGGAGGCGCTGCCGCTCCTCCTCGCTCAGGGCCTGATAGAGCCAATCGTAGGCCAGGGCCAAATTCATGCTGATTTCAGCCGCGGTCAGGTCCATCTCCAAAGGGAAATGGAAGGGATGCACCCAGGTGTCCAGAGTGAGGGCGTGGAAGGCTATCTCTTTGGCCCGGGCCAGGTATTTGGTCTCCTGGGTCATCAGGTAGGCCAGCGCCAGCACGGGCAGCCGTCCGATTTGTCGCCGGGCCCGGCTGAACTCCGGGGGGATGTCCTTATGCTCGTAGCGGTGCGATTTGTCCGCCAAGGGCGGGATGGTGACCAAGTCGCCCTTCAGGGCCGCATCGGCCTCCCGCTGAAGGGCCTTCCATAGTTCCTGCCCCCGGGCCGTGTGGCTTTTGGCCCACAGGGTAGCCACGTCGGTGAAGAACAGCCGCGGGTGGGGTGGGGGCTGGAGGGAGGCGTAGTAGGTGACATCCCCCGCCAACACCATCAGAAGTATTGCTCCCCCTTGCCAAATCCAACTGTTCATCGCTTTGAGCCTCCTTGCGCACGCATCTACTTCGGCTTCGGGGGAGGAATTCCTCCTGCGGTGCGGGAAGGGGAAAAGGAATTTCACCTTCCCCAGCGAATAATAAGGGAAAAAGCCGATAGGTTGAGAAAAAATGAAACTCTGTCGCTTTTACGACCCTCAGGAAGGAACGCGGATAGGATTGGTGCTGGGCGAGCAGGTTTACGATTTGACCGGCCGGGACCCAGAACGGTTCGGCTCGCTGCTCCAATGGCTGTGCCTACCTGACCCCTTCGCGGCGGTGGCCGAATGGGAGGAGCGCGGATTGGGCGGAGCGTCCTTTCGGCTGGCGGATTTGGACGTGCCACCTGCGCCGGAGGTTCCGCATCTGCTGGCTCCCTTGGATGAGCAGGAGGTATGGGGAGCCGGGGTGACCTATCTGCGCAGCAAGGTGGCCCGCATGGAGGAGTCTGAGCAGGCCGCTGATGCCTACGACCGGGTGTACGAGGCCGCCCGCCCGGAACTGTTCTTCAAGGCCACGCCACACCGAGTAGTAGGGCCCAACGCGCCTCTGCGCCTTCGTGCCGATTCCCAGTGGAACGTGCCGGAGCCGGAACTGACCCTGGTGCTCACCCCTTCCCTGCAACTGGTGGGTTTCACCGCTGGCAACGACCTGAGTTCGCGGGACATCGAGGGCGAAAATCCGCTCTACCTCCCCCAGGCCAAGATTTACCTGGAATGCTGCTCCCTGGGGCCGGTCATCACTCTGGCCGAAACGGTTTCCCATCCGGAAGACCTGAGCATCAGGCTGACCGTTCGGCGGAATGGGGAAGAGGCTTTCGCCGCGGAGACTTCGACCCGGCAGATGAAACGTCCTTTCGCCAACCTGATTGAATACTTAGGCCGGGACAACGCTTTCCCCCGCGGAGTATTTCTGCTCACCGGCACGGGCATTGTGCCCCCCCGCGAGTTTACCCTTCAGCCCGGAGACCTAATTGAAATTGTCCTTGAGGAAATCGGCGTGCTGCGCAATCCGGTTCACCGAAGCACTCAGCCCTCGGGGGGCTGATGGTTTAACTTTCACAAATGCACCCCTATCCACCGGCGGGGTTTCTCGGTGGGGAACCGGCGGCGGCCTTCCCGGTAGAGGGGACCGTACACTTCCCGGTCACGGGGTACACAGCCGGTTCGCCCGCCGTCGCGCATGATTTGCGTGCACCGGCTGCAAGTGATGCATACGGCCTTCGGGTCTATGGGCTTGCCGGAGAGGAGGTCGCGAGCAAAGGTGGGATGGGCAAAGGCCCCCCGTCCCAGGCCAACGATGGTTGCCCACCCCTGGCGCACTACCGCCTCCGCTGCGTACCCCCAAAACTGCCGCAGCCAACTGTAGCCCGTGCCCACCACTACCATCTCCGGCACGTGCTGCTGAACCTCGCGGGCCAAGTGCACCAGCCGCGCTACCCCTTCCAGCGGGTGTTCGGGGGGAATGTAAGCCCCTACGATGGGAGTGTCGAAAGGGCGACCCAGATGGGGATTGTAGTAGGGGTTGCCCGCGGAGATGTTGACCATAGGCACGCCCAGGGCGTACAGTTCCCGCACCAACCGCTTGGGCTCGGTCAAATCCGGCTGCATTTCTTCCTCCGGGGACACCCCCCAACCGTAGGGGTAGGGGATGCCGTCGTAGGCGTTGAGGCGCACGGTCACCATCAAATCGGGGAGTTCGTGCCGAATTTTGCCCACGATGTTTTTCAGAAAACGGGTGCGGTTTTCGTAGGAACCACCGTAACGGCCCTCTCGGGTGAACGCGGCCAGCAGTTCGGAACCCAGGTAGCAGTGGCAGTGCTTAATATCTACCCCCTGGAACCCCGCTTGCCGGGCCAGTTTGGCCACTTCTACGTAGCGCTCTTCCAGGGCCTCCAATTCACCGTCGCTCAGCAGCGGGTAATCGGACGACACGTGGACTTTGGGGTCCAAGTAAGGGCTGTGGTGGGCGAGGAGGGGCTGCGGGTCTTTGACCGGGCGGCTGTAGCGGCCAGAGTGGGTCAGTTGCAGCACACAAACGGGTTCAAAGGAAGGTCCAAACTCCGCTTGCGCTATCCGCCGGGTTTCCGCCAACAGTTCCGCAAAATCGCGGACATTCTTCTCCTGCAGGCACAGTTGCCGGGGGTTGGCCCGCCCCTCAGGCACTATGGCTGTGGCTTCGAACCACAGCAACCCAGCGCCGCTCCGGGCGAACCGTTCGTAGCGACGGTAGGTTAGCGCATCGGGGCTGCCGGTCACAGTGCCATCGCAGCCCTCCATCGGATGCACGGCCAGGCGGTTGGGCGCGGTGAAGGGGCCAATGGCCACCGGCTCCTTCAGTTTCTCAATTGAGGTGGCCAAGGGCAAGTCCACGCCCACCTCTTCCACCTTTGCAGCCAACTCACTCAGACAGCGAAAACGGAACTTCTCATGGAAGGCCATTACCATCCCTGCCAGGGAAGCGTCGTAATACTTTCTGACTGGAAAAGTCCAATGTAACGTAATGTGCCAAATTGCGCTAACGGCATCGATTGGGCAGGAGGGTTGCTCATATCCCCTCTGGCACCAGCAACTCGGAGGGATGTCGGGCCAGATAAGGGGGTACGTCGTAAAGTTCTACCACGCAGCGCAGGCTGGAGAGGGCCAGGCTCCATATCTGACCATCTTTGCCCTTGGGCACAATCACCGAACTTTGATGACTGGGCAAAACCGTGTGTTTCGCCATCTCAGACATCTCTCCATACTGGGCCTTATCTTCCTCCACTATCACCGAAATCTGGTCTCCTGCTACTACCTTCTCTTTCAGTACAACGGTGCCGTCCGCCGTGCGGAGGACAAGAGTGGTGAAAGGGTCGCCGCCACTGGCGATGCCGATGACGAAATGCTTCGTTCCCTTGGGCACGAAAAAGTAAAGCGGCTGGTTCAGGCGCGGCAGCCAGAGACGCAGCGGGGTGCGTTTCGGCTTCCCTGGCACCTGGGCCCGGCCCGCCCACACCACCAACGGGCGTACATCGAAACCGATTTGAGCTGCCTTCCAGTAGCCGGTGCCCGGCTCGAAGGCGAAGATACCATCCGCGGGCAGCCTGAACTCCACCGTGGCCGTTTGGCCTCTCTCTGCCTCCACATCGCCCTCCGCCACCAGGTTTCCATCATCGGCCTTGCGCAAGACCCAATGACCTTGAACCGTGTGGGGTGGGTTAGGATAGGGCGTGTAAGTCAATCGCAGCGTTTCATTCCCCTTGCCCAGGAAGTAATGCGTCCCCGACTCGACGAACAGCGGCGAGCGCGGCACCTCGCCCCAAGCCTGCACTGCCTCCGGCAGCCTCTCGACCAGCGGCACCAGAGGCCCACCAAACTCTCTCCCTTCGATTTCCACCGCGACCAAATCCTTGAAACTCCGCAAGTCCTCGGCGAAAAACTGGCCTACCTCCTCAGCGGTGGGGATGTCAGTGCGCTCCTTCTTCCAGGGGTCGGCCTGTTTCAGGTCGAAGCCCTCAACCTTTTTCAGCGCGGCGAAGCGGTGCGCGAACCAATTAGTAAAGAGCATGGGGTAGGCATGGATGAGGCCCGTGTCCATGAGGCGGCGGGAGCAAACGATGACCTCCCTCGCCCGGCGCAGAATCTCTTTGGGGGGTGCGACGACCAGTTTACCCCATTGGTTCCAGCGCGCGCGGCGGTCGTAGTCGAGCCACAGCCTTAGCCAGTGTAGATACATAGCCACTCGGTCGAGCCGGGCCCGCACCCTTGGGTCTTCCTCTCGCCGATATGCCTCCTGCAAGTCGAGCAGGGCCAATTTCAAGCCGCGCGGCGAGAAACGCTCGCCCCGTGCCCAGCGCTCATAAAGCCGTTGCATCGGCTCTGCTGCTTGACCAAAGGCCCGCTGGCAGAAATCGCGCACCAGGGCTTTCGGGTCCTGATTCGGGTTCCACATCAATTTAGCCCCCACCCAGTAGCCCAGCCCGTTGGGGCCCCAGTTGCAGGAGGATTCAGCATCGTAAGTGGTCAGCCCCAGGTCGTGATAGTGACGTATTGCCTCTGCCAATTGATAGGCCCGGCCGGCCTTTGCTGCCCCCGGCATATCCCAGTCCCAGGGATAAACGCTGAAGTAGTCATAAACGCCCACCTGCGCTCCCCGTCGCCGAAACGCGCTTACTTGCTCCTCGAAGGTGAGTTTAGTGTAGCGAAAGCCCGTCGTCACCTGCACGTAAACGCCCGGCTCCAACTTGAAGCCCGGCGGGTCGCTGTGGTAAGCATAGGCGTAAAGCCCCACCCATTTGTCGGGGAACTCCCTCCGCACGGCCTTGGCGGCCACGTTGGCCAGCAGAAACACCCGGTTACTAATGCTGCCGACGGCGCGGCAGTTTTCGCATTCGCAATAGCCCCTGCCATCGTTGGGTTCCACCGAGACCATGTTCCGCTGAGGTTCCCGGCGGAACACCTCCAAAGTGTGCTCGCTGACCCGCTGCTGCACTTCGGGATTAGTGGTGCACAATTGCCTGGGTTGCCGCTTGCCTTCTACTAAGGCAAACCATTCGGGATGCTGCTCAAACAGTTTACGGGGAAGGTGCCACTCGTAGGAGTGGCCACAATGAATCTGAAAGTGCCCCAGTTGTCGGTTGTGCTTCAGCCAAGCCTTGTAGTCCTCGCGCAGTTTGGGGGTGCGAGGGCCCCAGCCATACCAGATGCGGCGATAGGCGAAGGCCGGTTTCTCGCGAAGGTGCAAACGCACCACCAGGGTAGGCTGGGGTGGAACTACCGTCCAGACGGGGTCGGGGAAGAACCAGCGACAGCCAATGGACTCCAGAAAGGCGTAAACCGCGTGTTGCAGGCCCATTTCCCCATTCGCCAGCAGCCACAGGCGGTTCCGCTCGCTGCGCACCGTGAAACCTTCCGGTCCCAATTCCTGCAGTCGCTCCCTCTGCGCTTGCGGCGGGAAATCCTCCGCCGTGCCCAACAGAATTCCGTCGCGGACGGGCGGCATCGTCTCCACGGGCAGCGTTGCACCCGTCACTTCCTTGAGCCATCCTTGTAACTCTTGAGCCGCGGTCAGACGCCGGTCCTGCGCCTTTTGGGCCACCACGATGGCACATTGGGCTTTCCCCTCCCTGCTCACCAGGAACGCCTCCTGCGCAGTTCCTTTACTGGGCACCAGGAACATAAGCCCCAGGAGGAACAGTGGTCTGAGCATCAGCCTTTCATCCCAGTTATTGCTCATCTCCACCCCTCTCCCGTCCCCGTTCACAGCGAGGTCCTCGTCCCTGTGCCAAAGGCTCACCTGGTTCGGGGACAAAAGGAAACATCGGGAACTTTCCTCCGACTTCCGCTCTCCAGAAAGTTATGCCATTATTGGTTTCAGTTGTCAAGTCCTTCGGCACTAAATTTGTTCGGAGACCCATTATTTACGACCATCACCTACCCTTGACACCCCCTCGCCTTTATGCTATCCTTAACCAGGGATGGGTTCCTGAGGAGGAATTAACGCGACAACCCTGGGGAGGGATGAAATGAAGGGAGCATTTTCAGTTCCGGCCAATATCGGCACGGGCGTACCGGCCCATCTGAAGGGCTACGAGGAACTTTATGAGAAAGACCCCCGTGCGGCGGCTCTTCAGTGGTTCCGGGAGGCCCAATTCGGTTTGTTCATGCACTACGGTCTTTACAGCCTGCTGGGACGCGGCGCGGGGGTGATGTTTCACGAGAGGATTCGTGGAGCCGAATACGCCAAACTCAAAGACCGGTTCACCGCTGAGAAGTTCGACGGGGAGTTCATAACTGACCTGGCCTTGGAAGCGGGGATGAAATACGTCAACCTCACTACCAAACATCACGATGGTTTCTGTCTGTTCCAGACCCAGGGGACCGATTTTAACAGCATCCAACCATCGCACTGCGGATGAGGTTATGCAGATGCTTGAGGACGCACGGCGAATGAGTGCAAACCTCCTTCTCAACTATAGGGAGGGCATAAAGTCATGAACAGACGTCAGTTTTTACACCATGTAGGTTGGGGGG
>DTZQ01000035.1 GCA_012961305.1 Armatimonadota bacterium
AGCGGGAATATCAGCCTCCGACTGAGAAGTCACTTAGGGCCCGAACTGAGGCCGTTCTAAGGTGAGGGCCACGATTTTCAGGGTTTGGTTCTGGGGTAGGGTAAGGCTTTGAAGGGGCTGGCTTACCTCCAGGTCCAGGAGGTAGTGGAAAAGATAAGCCGGCTGGTTGATTTCGTCGCCGGAAGGAGCGTGCCGATGGGAGGTCATCAGGCCCACCGCTTCCCCATGGGCCGGGCCTGCGTCCCAGGCCGACATGCTCAGTTCCACCGGCCGCGGGCCCCGATGGTAGTTCAGTACCAGCGTGCCGGTCGCCTTCGGCCCAATGGCCGCGCCCAGGAGGTGCAAACGCCGGTAGAGGTCGGCCGGAACTTTGATTTCCTGCCCCGCACAGGCTACTACGTTCAACGCCCCGTCCAGTTTTGGGGGATAGCGGAACACGATGCGCCGCTGAGATTCTGGCCCCGCCGGAACCGCACACCAGTAGCCACTGGGGTACAGTCCCTCCGCCAGGTTCGGTACGTCAGGAGGCATCAATTCCGCTGGAAAGGTATGCCCCTGGCCATCGAAGTCGCCGTCCGACCGGTCCGTATCGTAACTGATGCCGTCCTGGTTGAACACCGGGCCCAAATCCAGAGGCACACAGGGTCCGCCGGTGACATGTACGTTGACGGTGCTGGAATCGCGGCTATAAGTGCTGGGGGTCAGGGAAGCCCAGACCTGGCCGGGGAAGAGCACGTCCAGCATCAGCGTGTACGGTCCCCCGTAGGGCGGGGTTTGCAGGGGGAGGTGTACCTCTACCTTCTGCCGGGAGCCGACGTTGAGGGGCAGGGGCGTAACGGGGTTGTCCCAGAGGGCCTCCGTGCCGTCCCAGTAGTACCAATGATACCCCACCGCCACTTCCCGCGCCGGCCAAGTCTGGAAGGCTGTGTTGCTCAGGGTCAGGGTCACCCAGACGGTCTGGCCCGCAGGCATTACCTGGGGTACGTGCCCTCCCACAAAGGCCACTCCGTAGTCGCGGGAGATGACCCGGACGTATTCGCAGTAGGGTTTGGCCTGCTGAGGGTTGAAGGGCTGGCCGTCCGGAGTGAGCAGGAACCAGGTCAGGCGGTACTGCATGGTGGGCTCCTCGTTGGGAGGGAGGGGTTGTCCCTGGGCATCGGTGAGGCGTACCTGAGCGGCCACGTCCACGATTTGGCCCGGCACGCTCGGAGGCACCTCACTAAGGATACCTTGGGGGTCTAAGAGTGTGGGCGGGGGCTCCTCGCCCCGGAGGGAAGTGGTCAAGCGCTCCCAACGGTAGCCCAAGCGCACACCCTGCCAAGTACGGGTACCGTCGTTGCGCAGGCGCACGCGCACCGGGTAAGTTTGCCCGCTCTCTGCCCGCAGGAGCAATGTGGAGGAGATAATGGTGGCCGCGTACTCTGGAGGGTCACCGAGGCGTACCGGCACGTTCAGGGTTTGGTCCCCCCGCAGGGAAAACCACTGGATGTCCCCGGCCACCACATCCCAGCGCAGTTCGTACTCGCCAGGAGGAAGGGGCGTTCCGTCGGCCTTGGCTGCTTTGACCCGACCGAAGACCGTACGGGCTTCCCCCCGGCGCATCAGCAGACGGCTGCTACGAACTCCGGCCTCCTCCACACAGCGACCGTTGCGATACCAGCGGTAACCGAGCCGAATGTCCTGCCGGTGGGTCCAATGGGTGAGGCCCGCGTTGGCCAGGCGCAGTTCCACGTCATAGGTCCCCCCGGGGGCCATTAGGCGGGGGGTGTAGTGCTGTAAGTATTTGGCTTCGCGGTCCCGCCCGCCGTTGAATTGCAGGGCACACAAGGAGGCCACATCGGTGTAGCGCAGGCCATAGAAACGGCTGGGAGCGAGGTTGGAGCCGGTGTGGTAGTTGTTCCAGTCGTTGAACACCAACCAGCGGGGGGTATGGCGCAGCAGGTTGCGGCAGTCCTCCCGCAGGGTCCGGGTCGCAAGGCGGGAGCGTATTTCCGGGGAATGGTTTCGCCAGGCAGTACTGTCGTAGCCGGGGGCCAAACCGCCCAGGGAGATGCGGCCCCGTTCCTCGTAGCGGGGGCAGAAACGGGCCTCTAAGGGAACATAGCCGTCGAAGTTGTCCACCCCCCGCCGATACCACAGGGGGGAACCCAGCCACAGCAGTTCCCGTCCGAAGTCCTGACGAAACCGAGCCTCGCAGTAGGCCACGAAAGTGTCGTCCAGGCGCAGGTTGTCCGGCGGGTCGGTGAGGGCTATTAGATAGGCCTCCCGCTCCCCGTCCCAAATGGTTGCCCGAAACTCCGGGGGCACGGTGCGAAAGAAGTTGCGAATCATGCGGTACAGGGTCTCCTGCACGGGGCGTTCGGTCAAGTTGGGCGGCTCGCCATACTCGCGACTGAGGGAGTTGAGGTCTAACAACAGCCCCAGCAGGGGATAGTCCAGGCCCCAGAGGCGCCGTTCGCGCAGGGCTAAAACCAGCGAAACCAGCCCCTCCCGACCCCAAGCCCGCTGGCTGTCCAGGTCACCCCATACTACGGGCAGGAGGATGTCTATCCCTGCCTCGCGGGCCGCCTGTACCTGCTGATAATGCCAGCCGACCCGCAAAGTGGAAAACCAAGGCCCTGCACCTTCTAAGGGGGGGACGGTGAGTTGGCTGGCTCCGTCGGGATAGCGCACGTGGGCGAAGGGGGCCTCAGGATGGCGCTTGTCCCCTTGATACCAGAAATAGTAGGGAGCCAACAGGAAGTTCTCCCCCCGATAGGGCCCGCGGGGGGGGCGTTCCGGCGTTTTCGCCGGGGACGAGGGTTGTGCCGACGGGGCGGGCGCAGGAGAGGGAACCGGGCGTTCCGGACGCTCCGGGCCCAGCAGAGAGGGGACCGCAGGGCGTGCGGGCGGTGGGGGAGGAGCAGGCACCGCAGCGGCAGGGCGGATGAGATTGGGAGCAAGCACCAGGTTGAGGGCACTGGTAAGGGGCCATTCGCCGGGGCTGATTCTACCGTCCACCACCGGCCGCTGTCCCGTCCACAGGCACAGAATCACTCCCCGGTCCTGTCGCCCGATTTGGGGCTCCTTTTTGAACACCAAACTGGCCCAGCGGGCCGGCACATTCAGGTCTTGCTCCGTGCGCACCGTGGGGGAGAGGCTGAAGAAACCGTTTGTCTCTCCCCGCAGGAACTTGACCAGGTTGAACCCTATCCGATGCCCCGGCCGGGGCCTTCCCTCCAGCATGACCCAGGGCAGGCCGATTTCGACCACGTAGCCTTGGTCGGCGTCCGTGGGGTCATTGAGAGAACCCTGGACTTCGACCCCACACTTGAAGACGTAGGAAAAAGGTTTGCGCTCCCAGCGGGAAAGGCGGCCCTGGTAGAAACTCACCCCCCCACGCGCACTGACCGCCAGGCGGAAACACTTCGCCGTGGGACGGTCTGCCCGGGCATGGTTGGTTTCGATGAACACCTCCAGGTCATCGTCTTCCCATACCTCCTCCATCAACCCTTCGTGTCGCCCCACGACGTTGATGTCCTCCACCCGCGCAGCCAGGTAGAAATAGCGCTCATCCCACATAGTGTACACGGTGAGGCGGTCTTCCAGCCCCTCCGCCGCCAGCAGGCCAGTTGCCCCCCATCCCAGTCCTAAAATCAGCCACCACCCTCTCTCCCAGCCAACGCGGTACAGCCACCTCTCCACCACCCCAAGGCAAAAGTGCAACCATCCCCTCAGCCACCGCGAGGCCTCAGGGTGACGAGGCGGTGGTTGCCCCAGGAGAGAGGCGCTGCAGTTGGGGCTTAACTTCGCTCGCCAGCCAGCCACCATCGAGTCTCGGCCAACACCTCCTGCCAGGGGCCGCGTACCAGGGTGTAACCGGGTACGGAGCGGAAGAAGCGCGGCCCATAGGATTTCATCAGTATCCGACGGTCAAAAACCAACACCACTCCCCGGTCGGTAGCGCTGCGAATGAGCCGTCCGAAGCCCTGTTTGAACTGAATAATAGCCTGCGGTTCGTAGTAGTGCAAGCGGCTATCTATGCCCTGAGCCTCCAGATACTCACACCGCGCCTGCACCAAAGGGTCGGTGGGCACGGCGAAAGGCAGTTTGACGATGACCACGCATTGCAGGGCCTCGCCGGGCACGTCTATCCCCTCCCAGAAACTGCGCGTACCCAAAACCACCGTTGAACTTTGGCGGCGGAGCCGCTCGGCCAGAGTGTGCCGGGCCCCGCTGATGCCCTGACAGAGCACCTCTACCCCTGCCTCGGCCGCGGCCGGGGCAATCTGCTCAAACACGCGGCGCATGGAGAGGTGAGAGGTGAACAAGACCAGGGTACGTCCCTGAATCATGGTCACCAGTTGGGTCAAGGCTCGGCCCACGGCCTCGTCGAAAGTGGCCTCGGTGGGCAGCGGCAGGTCCGTGGGCACGCCCAACAGTACTTGCTCCTGGTAGTTGAAACTGGAAGGCACCTGCAACTCCCGCACCCGGGAAGCAACTTCGTCCAGGCCCAGGCGTTCGCGGAAGTAGGCGAATTGGCCGTTGACGGTCATGGTGGCCGAGGTCATGACCAGGGTGTGCATTTGAGAATAAACATATTCCGCCAACTGACTGCCCACGTCAATGGGCGCAGCGTGGAATTTCCATTCCAGGCGGTCGCGGTGGAAAACCAACTCCAGCCAGTAGACGAAGGCCGGTTCGTCCAATTTCAACAGCAACTCAAACTCCTCACTCAGGGCCGTCCAGTCGTTGCGCGTGGCTTCCAGTTCGATGCTCAGGCGGGCCCCTTGGGGCAGTTCCTCCGTGTAGCCAGTGAGCACCAGCATCAGTTGGGTCAGGGAACGACTCATCTCCCGCAGGCCGGAGAGCAGGTTCTCCTGGGCCACTAAGAGGGAGGCACCAATGGAGCCCTGCCACAGCCTTTCGGTCAGGCGAAGGCGCTGCACCATTTGCAGTTCCGGCAGGGAGAGTTGCTCCTGGACCATCACGGCCAGGGCCAATTGCTCCGTAAACTCCTGCAGGCGGTCCTCCACTTCGGGGAGCAGATACTCGACTTGGGCCAGGCGTTCCTGTATTTCTTCCGCCGCCGTGGAGCTCAGACCCTCCAAATCCCGCTGTATCCGGGCCAGCAAGCCCCGCCGCCGTCCTCCCCGCAGGAGGAACAGTTGTCGGGCGATGTCCCGCCGGGCCAATTCATGGCCGAAGGTGTTGGTGGCAATGTCCTCCAAATTGTGGGCTTCGTCCAAGATGAGATAGGCGAAGGGTGGCAACACGTTAGTCACCGCATTGGCTAAGGTGAGGGCATGGTTGACGATGAGCACATCGGCCAGAACTGCCCGTCGGCGGGCGACTTCGGCGAAACAGGGATGACCCCGACGGCCCGGACTGAGGCAACTTTCGCTGTCCGAGGCCAATTCGGCCGCGAAAGGGCGCAGGCGAGGATGTTGCTGACACAACCAGTCGCTCAACTCCTCCAAATCCCCGGTTTCCGTCTGCCAGGCCCAGGCCAACAAATAGGCCACGAAAAAAGCCTGCTCTTCCTCCAGCAGGAAGGGCGCATCCTCGTACGCCAGCAGCAGTTTCTCCACGCACAGATAATTTTGTCGTCCTTTCACCACCTCGGCCCGAAAGTCCAAATCCAGCGTTTCCCGCAAGAAGGGAAGGTCTTTGTAGAAGAGTTGGTCTTGGAGGTTTTTGGTATTGGTACTGATGACCACCCTCTGCTGGTTGTTCACTGCCCAGTAGAGGGCAGGCACTAAGTAGGCCAGGGATTTGCCAGTGCCGGTGCCGGCCTCAACCAGGAGCACCTCCCCCTGGTTGAAAGCCTCGGTGACTGCGCGGGCCATTTCCACCTGGCCGGGCCGATATTCATATTCGGGGTGGTGGCGGGCGAAGTTCCCCTCCGGCCGGAAATGGGCCTGAAGGGAATTTACCTCCAAGGGCTGCGGGGAAGGGGGCTCAGGCAATTCGCCTACGGCCGGAGTTAGTTCCCGCAGCCGAGCCCGCAGAAAGGACTCCACGGAAAGGGCCTGCTCTGGTTCCGGGGTCTGCTCTGCGGCCCAGGCGAACAGGGTGGCCAGCGGATGGCGGGCTCTTTGCAAGAGGGAGCCAATGCTTTGGACCAACGGACGGGGCCAGGTGCCCAGTCGGGCTGTTAGCCGCTGGAACGCCTGTCCCATGGCCCGGGCGCGGCGTAAACCGGGAGGAAACCCCGGCTGCTCCCCCCAGGAGAGGCCCAAGGCAGCCCCCAGAGTCGGAAGGGAGGTATCAACGGTGGGCAGGAGGAAACTGGCCACTTCCCGCAGGTCCCACCAGGCTACCGGAGCCAACCCTTCCGGGTCCTCCCCTGAGCCGAGGGCCAGAAGGTTGGTTTTCACCGTCGGAGCATCGAACACCACCCAGGGGACATCTGGAACCCGCTCTCCTACTTGCGCCAGGGCGGTAGGAAGCGATTCCACGCTGACCACTTCAGCGTCGCGGAAAGCATTTTGGCGAGCCCGCAGGGCTTCGGGACTGGCTCCTATACAGAGTAGAAAAGGAGTCCCCTCTTCCCCTCCGGGCACCCCAGCAATTTCTACCACCTTGGCGGGGGCCGTTTGATAAAGGTCTAAAACTACATATTGAAGTGCTTTTCTCACCGTACTTCCTCGCCGCGAGACCAACCCCCGCCCGCGCTTTTTCCCATCCCGCCATTCGGAAGCAGTGGCCTATATGTTATTTTCGACTGCCTCCAGATAGTCGGCAATTACCTCGTCGCTCCAGGAATCCAATTTGATAGACTCCCAATCTAAGGAGGGAAGGGAAGCCACGCCGTTTTCCAAGATGCGAATGTATTTGGCTTTGATGACCGTCAGGTGTTCCTTGTGGCCGTGCCGGGTAACAAAACTTTCCTTGTTGAGCGTGCCAATGAGTAGCACAGTGGTGCCCGCATGAATACGGTCGGCGAAGCGGTAGGCCAAATCACCCCACACATCCACCAGGAAAAGGTCAGACACCGCCTCCCCTGTCACTCGCCGAAACGGCCGTTCCACCTCCAGACTCAACTCCACCTTTAATTGGCCCGAGGCCTTGTGGCGTAAGGCCGGTTCCTTCGTCGCCCGACCGGTCAAGACTACAAAATTGTAATCTGCCATGTCAACCCCTTTCTGATTCCTCCCCAAGGGCAGTTAGGGGGTTTAGCCCCCATATTCGGAGCATGATTTTACCACGTTTCTCTCACCTTGTCAAGTTTTACTTCCCAGACCAGGGAAAATTGGGGATTTTTGGTCGGGCAATTGTACTTGACGACCTTGCAAGAGTGTGGTATATTAAGGCTGGTACGATTTACCTTAGTTACTTTGGGGATAGGTTCAAATGCTTGGTGGAGGAATGTCATGAACGGCAAAAAGAAGGTAGGCGTGATTAAATTCTACAGCCAACGGAAGCGGTATGGCTTTATCACCCGTCCTGACGGGAGCGATGTGTTTTTTCACTTGAGCCATTTCCGTTCCCTTTCCACCCCTGTTCCTGGCAATGTGGTGGAGTTTTTAGAAGGGCAGAATGAGGAAGGCCCTACGGCGGAGGAGGTAATTGTAGTCCCCCATAGTTATGTAACCTACTACACCGGAGTAATTACCCAGTTAACTTTTGAGGGAGGAGTTATCGAGCGCGATGATGGTCAGGGAAGGGTCAATTTCCTGCGGCGCGACTTCATCCCGCACTACCAAGCCCATCATCTTTCCGAGGGCGACCGGGTAGCCATGTGTTTTTTGGTCGAAGAGGAAGAGGGCCTGCGGGCCGCAGTAGTTCGCCCCGTTGATTATGACCCTTATGCGGTAACTACCGCTTACGCGGGTCGGCGGGAAACAGAAGATGAACAGGAAAACCGCCGTTTATTAGGTATTCTTTATCGGACTGATTTGGACGCGGAGGCCGTTCAAACTGCCCGGACCCTGTGTGGGCGTAACCTGCGCGCAACCCTTTCGGCCCTGGCCGCCCGGGCTTTAGACCCCTCCCTTGCCCTGGAGACACGTCGCCTTCTGGTCCAGTGCATCCCCGACATTTACCTGGATGAGGAGGGTCAGGAGTTTCTGCGGGAGACCTCGGCTTGCCTGTTGCGTCTGGTAGAAGCCGAGCCTCAATCCGCTCCCCAAGAAGTGCGCACGCTGTTGGGATGGTTCTCCTCGGAAACGTTCTTTCCCCTAAAGTGGTCGCAGTATCTTTTACCTTACAGCCTGACCATCCTGCAACGTTTGACCGAAAGAGAAGATTTCCCTATGCTGTTGCAACAAGCGGCCATTGAAAAAGACCGAGTACTGCGCCTGTTGGAACGGGCGTGCAAACATGTGGGGGAACATCGCACAGGATTTTCCTACGTGTTGACTACGCTTCTGACGGCCTTTGGGGCTTTGTGGAACGCGGGTCTGTGTCAAGCGGCCGTGCAGGAGTACACCAGCCGCGTGCTGCAAGCGGTAGATGGGGAGGAATTGACCCAGCAACTTCATTTCCTGCGCGACCGACTGCATCCTCCCTACATTGAGCACCTACTCAATGTACTGGCCGCGCATCCTGAACTGCCGGATGCTCTGGCTGACGAAACGGTATCCTCGGTGCTTATGGAATGGCTGGAAGCCCTACGGCGCCGCGCAGAAGGCGAAGGCCGCCCCTTGACGGAGATACTCCTGGGTTTGCTGCCCATCCTGGAGCGACTGTGTCAGTTCACTGCCCTTCGGGACACTCTGGAACGCCTGACCAAGCCCTTTTGGGAAGCCCTTACCCCGAGGGAACTGGCGCATTTGATGGATACCTCCCAGTTTCCCGACGAGGCTGTATGGGCCTGCTTACGCCACTTTGACCGCCGGGGTGAACTGCCCGCGCTGGCCGCCGAATTTACTTTGCGCCCCCATCTGGTAGCCTGGTTGGGACGGGTGTTTCCCCGCCCTACGGAAGACCTGCGCCGGCAACTGGAAACCCATCTGGCTTTCCGGCTCGTGGACCAACTGCGCCCTTATGAGGACGTACAGCCTCAACTGAAGGAAGTGGTAGAACTCATCTTCGCCGATTTGAAAGTGCAATTGGAAACAGCCCCTTCGGAAGCCCTTCCCGACTTGCTGGCCCGCTTGGAGGGTTTGGCCTTGCCGGGCCTG
>DTZQ01000036.1 GCA_012961305.1 Armatimonadota bacterium
CGAATTGGTGGAATTGCAGCAGTGGTATGCTGCCGCCGGGGCCGGAGTGACCCTGGAAGTGGTGAGATTGGAACCTTTCTGGAGCACCATCGGCCTGGTGGCGGTGGAGCCAGTCATCGAAACTACCTTGCACTGGCTCCTTTCATCCAATTGCGTAAAAACTTAAAGCGGGAAAGCAATGGAACGTCCCCTAACCTTTGAACACGAAGGCCAGCGGCTTTTCGGCCTCCTGCGCACCCCCAACGAGGGGGGAAAGCGAGGGATTGTGCTGCTGCACGGTTGGTCGGGCTATCGCATTGGGCCCGGTCGCCTGTTGGCCGAGGCGGCGCGGCAGTTCTGCGCTGCGGGATATGCCACCCTCAGTTTTGACTTTCGCGGACGGGGCGAGAGCGAAGGGGAAGTAGGAGAGGCCAACCTCAACACGATGATTGCCGATGCAGTCACGGCGGTGGAGGTGCTGAGGCGCGAGACAAGGGTAACGCGGGTGACTCTGCTGGGGCTCTGCTCCGGCTGCGAGGTGGCCATTGGAGCCTCCTTAGCGGACGAAGCCATTGATTCTCTGGCCCTCTGGTCGGCCCCGATTTTCTCCGGCGAACTTACCTTTCGACGGCGAGCGCGCCGGGCCCAGAGGAACCTGCAGGCTTATCTCCAGAAACTGTTCCGCCCGGAGACTTGGGGCAAACTGGTCACCGGGCGGCTCAACTGGCGGTTGATTTTCCGCGCCCTCACTGGCGGTCGCAGCGGGGAAGACCAAGCGGTAAAGGAGGATGTGCCAGCCACGGAGGAGCAGATGGCCGAGTTCGCCGCCTTTCGCGGGCCGCTGCTGTTCATCTACGGGGCTAATGACCCGGAGACGCCCGATGCGGCCCAGTTTTACCGAACCTACTGTGAACGCGTGGGCGTGCCCCACGAGTTCCACTTCGTAGCAGGGGCAAACCACAATTTCTACTCCTTAGCCTGGAAGCGGGAAGTGATAGAGACCACCCTGAACTGGCTGCATCGCTTGCCTATACAGGGCTATTCCGGCTGAAGCCCGGACTCCCTAACCAGCCTAAAGCGATAAGCCATAGGCCACAGGCTATCGGCCATATCCCAACCCGGTGGGACCTAAACTGTCCGTCCGCACGCAGCCCTGGCGCACGGTGAAAAGTTGCAGGTGTTTCCGCTGCACCTCCGGCTGCTCATGGGGAAGGTACTGCCGGGCGTTGTACTCGAAACCCATCAGGGGGCGAGTGCGAGCCGCAAAGCCAGCCTCGTGAATCAGGGCCAGGCCCGGGTTGGTCAGGTCCTGCACGGTGTAGGGCATACCGTAGTGTTCACACAGGGCTACGTACAGCAGAGCGGCGGAGTGGCCCTTGCAAGTTTTAAGGGCCAAGCCCGACCAGCCCAACTCCCGGGCCAGATGGAACTTCTCCACGCTGGTGACGCCCTCGTCGGCCAGGACGGGTTTGCGCCGGGCCACCTCCCGCAGGTCGTAGCAATGGGCCTGAAGGTCGCGCTCAGTTGGCTGTTCGAGGTAGAGCAGGTGTTCATAGGCCAAAGGCGAGGCCGCCTGTAACTTGTCCAGATACTCCAGCACGCTCTCCGGGTTGGGGTTTTGCTCATTGGTGTCCAGGGAAAGGTAGAACTCCCTCCGGCCTTGTTTGGCCAGGGCTGCGGCGACCACCTCCGCCACGGCTTTCGTCCGTTCCACGTCCCAATCCACCTCCTTCCCGCGCAGTTTGACTTTGAAGCAGTAAATCCCATCGCGCTCAATCCACTCTTCCAAACTGACCGGCAGTCCATCTTGAGGGTCAGTGTCGTCCACTTCGCTCCGAGTGAGTTTGTCCAATCCTCCTATTAGGTGGAAAATGGGCAACTTGCTTGCGTAGCGCGGTTGCAGGTAATCGCTCAGATATCGCCCTCGAAACTCTGGGCCCAAATGGTGGCTCAGGTCACTCAGGAACTCCGGGCCCAGCGCCTCGTAAGCGCAAAGGCCGTTGACGTTGCCGAAGGCGTCATGCAGGGCGGCGTCCACGGGGGAACCACAGACTAACGCTGCCAGTTCCGGCAGGGGTTCGGCCAGACGCTGCTGTCGGCTCACCTCAGCCGCTGTCCGCAGCAGCAGGGGTTTAGCCTCCAGATAGAGGTCCAAAGGATGTTGGGGTTCGGTTGCCTGGCGGCACAGTTCCCCACAGAAATGCCTTACCACCTGCCGCATGGCCGCATCCCGCGTTTCATGGGGCAAATCGCTGGGCCAAGCCCACAGGTCGCTGAGCAGAATTTGGCCCCATCCTTCCCCCACCCCACCCCGTCCATTTTCCACCCGTGCCCGCACCGTGCAGCAGGTCACCGCCTTTATTACCCCCGTACCGAACTTCAGCGGGGTGCGCAAGCGGGCCTCGGTGAAAGTTGGTTCCAGTTCTAACAGACGAATATCCGTGTCCATTGGCCTCCTCCTTGCCAGTACTTGAGGTGCGGAAAGGCTCCACATTCCCCCGGCCAAACTTAGGGCTTGGGAGAGAAACCGCCGTCGGTTCATGCGGGCTAAGGTTCCATCCCTCCTCTGACCCCCTTTCGGCCAGGCAGAGAGGGGTTCAGGGCGGCTCATATTATCATCTCCTTCCAATAAGCCCTTACCTAAGAGTAGGGCTTGAGGAAGTGGCCTCTGGCGCTGGAGAAGGGGTTAACTCCTGGCGCAATTTCTGCACGCGGGGGTCGGCGGGTTGGAGGGCTGCCGCCCGTTGGAGGTATTCCTGGGCTTGGACTTGGTTCCCCTCGTGGTACCAGTAACGGGCCAGAAGGAGATAGGCCTCAATCGGACGGGGTTTTAACTGCCACAGGGCCTCCCCTTCCCGACGCACGGTGGGATAATCCTCGCGCTGCAGGGCCTCTTGGGCCCGTCGTTCATGTACCTCAATTTGGGCCTGTCTAAGGGCCTGCTGGACCTCCGTCAGGCTGGCGAAGGAGCAACCAGCCAGCAAGGGCCGCAACTCGGCCGCCAGCGACTCCACCGCGGGGGGTAAATCGGCTACCTTGCCCCATGACCAGCGCGGGGTGCCGCGGTAGATGCCCGGCTCCTGTCCCTCCTCACCCCAAGCAACGAAATACTGCCCGCTCAGCCGAGTTACTCCCCAAAAAGCCCCAGCGATGAGGGCTAACGTCAGTGCAAAGAGGAATCCCTTTACAAATCCGTTCAGCCAGGAGAAGGACGCCTTCTGGCCCCTCGCCCCTCGTCCCTCGTCCCTCGTCCCTAACACGATGGAGGTGGTTGGGTTGGGAGTGGTAACAGGAATGGTAGTTGCGGAGGATGGGAGGTCGTCCGCGAGGTCAACTCGCACGAGGGGCTGGGGGCGAGTTTCCTCCTCATCCGAGAACTGGGCAGGTGTCTCAGAGGAGAACCGTTCACCCGTGATGAGGACTACGGTAATGTTATCCGGTCCTCCGGCCTGATTGGCCGCAGCAATGAGGGCCTCACACGCCTCCTGGGGATTGGCGGCGTGGGCGTACACGAGGCGGGCAATTTCCTCCTCAGGCACCACATCGCTCAAGCCGTCACTGCACAACAGCAGGGCCTCGTCCCCGTGCCACACACCGCTGCCCACATCGGCCACCTCGCCTTCCCGTCCCAAGGCTCGGGTCAGGCGCGAGCGCATGGGACTATTTTGGGCTTGCTCCGGCGTCATCTGGCCTGCCTCTACCAGCAGTTGCACCCAAGAATGGTCCTGGGTAAGTTGCTCAATGCCTCCATGGCGCAGGCGGTAGGCACGGCTGTCGCCCACATGAGCCAAGTAGTATGAACCCCGGTCTAAGACGATTCCCAGGAAGGTGGTACCCATGCCCTGCAATTCGGGCCGAGCGGCTATCTCCTGCAGGATGGCGCGGTTAGCCGCCCGCGAAGCCTCCCGCAGGGCCGCCAGCCAGTCGCCTTGAGCCGCTTCCAAGACCTCCCGGGCCGTATCTATCGCTAAGCGACTGGCCACCTCTCCACCTACCTCGCCCCCCATGCCGTCCGCAACCAGGAAAACCCGCTGCGCTTCGTCCACAAAGTAGGCGTCCTCATTATGCTCCCGCACCCGACCTACGTCGGTTGCGTGTCCACAACGAACGGTCATTTTTTCCCTCACTCAGCCCCGGCGCACCGGTGGAAGTTCCCACTGGCTCACCACCCAGGCCCCGAACAGCACCAGTAGGCCCAATAACAACAGCCAAATGAGTTGTAAAAGGCGCAAGAGGATGGACAGCATCTTACCCATTGCCGATAGGCACCTTAATCCGAAATCGCAACTCGACCCCTCCTAAGTCGAGTTCGTCGCCATCTTGCAAAGGCCACCGCTCACCTGGGGACACTTGCCTTCCATTGACGTAAGTGCCGTTGGTACTGTTCAGGTCGAGGAGCCAAAATCTGCCCTCAGCCTGCTCCAATTGAGCATGGTGGTTCGATACGGTATCCACGGGCAGGACGAGGTCGTTGTCCGCCGCCCGACCTATGCGGACGATTTCGCTCCGGACCGGCCATTCCTTCCCCTGCACTGGTCCCGACAGACCTTCTAAACACCCAATCTCCCGTCCCCCGCTTGCACGAAGCGGGAGGGATGGTTCTGGTTCCTCCCCCGGCCGAGGGGGGACGAAATCGCTCTCCAGGCCCACCGCCCCCCGTTCCAAGTCTGCCCGTTCCTGTACGCTCACCCGCACGCGGCGGGTAAGCAAGCGATAGCCACGCCGCCCAGCCTCTTCCTCCAAGGCCATCTCCAATTCGCGACAGAGTTCCTGTCCCAAGTCCCCCGCGTTCAGTTCTGCCCAGTCGGTCGGGTTCAGCAGCAGAGTGTACTGGTTCGGCACCAAGGTCTGTTCTAAGGTAGTTCGCTTCCGGGCCTCCATTTCCTCCCGCAAATGGCGCAGGAAGAAATCAAAATCCAAGGCCTCCGGCCCTAACGACCGCAGCCATTCGCTGATTTTGCGCCACATGAGCAAAAATCCTTTTGGGCCGTCAAAAGGCTCTTCCCCGACAGACGGAAGCATCCGTGCTCAGCGGCCGGCAACGGTTACCTGACGGCGCGACGGATTGATTAGGAGGCGATAGGTGGCCCCCTCATGTTGCACCCGGACGCTTATCGCCTCCGCCGCCTCCAACGGGGTGACTTCCACCATCGCCGGGGTTGCCTCTGGGCCCAGGGTCAGCGTCCAAACGTAGACTGTGGCCCGCGCCCGGCGACGAGCGATGAGGAGGGGCACGCGGTCCTCGGCGTTGCGGCCTACGCCCGTGCCGGTCAGAACCGTGGTCGGCGTCCCGCCGGCCAGCAGGTAGGCCACCTGTCCCGCACCCTCTACTTCCCACGCCGCCTCTATCGTTCCATCTGTTTCCCTCCGGCGAACGTCCCGCAGGTGCTTGTAACCCGGCTTGTCCGGCGGCGTCCAAGGTGTACCCTCCGGGCGCCGAAGCCAGGTGCCCCGGTTGTGATAAGCGAGGTCGTAGAGGTGCTCTTCTTCGCTACGAACTTGGTCCACGAACACCAACAGGTCTTTGTCCAGGAGCACTACGGTCCGGCGGAAGAAGACCCCCTCGTAGATGTCCCCGGCTGTGGCCATCACCGCGGTCAGGTCCGGCGAAGACCGGAAGGCTTCACAGTGGCCTTCGGTCGGTCGCTGCGAGGCCTCGTCCACAGTCAGGGTGTTGTGAGCCAGCGTGGTGCGATACCACTCCCGCTGCAGGGGCACCCCGTAGGCGGTGGTGCCCGGGTCGGGCGCCAAAACTCGCCCCCGGGCGTAGAGCACGAACCCTAATTTGTCGGGGTGGCCATGTCCGCCACCGTGGGGGCCGTAATCGAGGGCCAGCCAGGTCGCTTCCTCTCCCTCCCCCGCCGCCAGAATGGCATAGCCTGCTCCGGGAAAGTTGCGGCTCTCTAAGCGGCGCGTCGGCGCTTCGCCCACTTTCGGCGAGCCGTACAAGAGGGCTTGGTTGCTGCGCCGGTTACTGCGGGCCAGGAGAACGTCGTAGAGGGGGTCGCCGTAGCGCGCCCGAGCGATTTCGTAGAGCCAGGCCATCCCCGCCAGGTTTACCTCGCCGGAGTCGTTGAAGGCGGGCAGGTGGAGGTTGGGCATGGCCAATTGAAGGGGTGCATCAAACATTCGCTTCAGTTCAGGCCCATAGAGGTCGAGCCCACAGTGGTAGGCTGCTTCCGTCAGGTGCCAGAGGGCCGAGAGGGTGTAAAAGTGGTAGCCCCAGGCTCCCTCGAACCAGGGGCCGTCTGGAGTGACCCCCCGGGCCATCTGTTGGCGATAGCCATGCTCACTCTCAACCGCATCCCACACTAAATCCTCCTCCCCCAACAGCAGCCCAACGAGGCCCACAGCCGAGTTCTTCCAGCATTGGATGTTGTGAATCCCCATCCGATGGGGCAGGATGACCTCGCGCACTGCAGGCTCGAACAGCCCCTTACGAGCGGCCTCGCGCTCCTCCTCCCTGAGCACCTCCCAGATGAGGTCGGCCCCCTCGGCAACGGGCAACAGCCACACAGCCTCATCCAGCGTCTGGGGCCCCACCCGTCCCCCACCCAGACGGGCTTCGCCGCGGATGTTGTGGAGGGGATAGGTGAGGTACTTCTCCGCGTAAGCCAACAGAATTTCCCGCGCCTTCTCCGCATAGCGCCGCTCGCTGGTAAGTTGATATACCAACCCGAGGGTGAGCAGCGCCCGGGCATAGGCAGAATGCTCCCGCGCCAGCACCACGTCGTCGTAGGGCCAACCGGTGTACACTTCGCCGCAGACGGGACAAACGTGCTCCGTAGGTGACTTCGTCCGCAGCCTCGCCCCGTCCTTCTTGCACGCGTACCAGTGCCACCATTGGCTCCCCCGGTCAGGCAGAGCAACCTTGCGCTGGAGCCAGGCGTCAGCCTCACGCTTCAGGGCCTCAAACCGCGCCCTGGCCCACGGCTGGGTCTCAATGCGCCGGCGGATTGCGGACAGGTCCTCGCGCCGCAGCAGCAGGCGGGGATGGGGAGGCAAGTCCAAAGGTGGGGCCAGCAGGCCCATCAGCAAGCCCAGTACAGTACAGCATTGGCAAACAACCATTCTTCCCTTCCCCGTTAATTACGCTTTACGCGTTTTACGCTTCTCCTCACTATACGCTGGGAGAAATATTTTGTCAACCGTTGATTTTCGTTGCCACCTGTGTTATAATTCCCGCCGGAGGAGAAGGTCTCATGCACCCATCCATTGCTCTCCTCAGTTTGGGTCTGGTTTTGGTCCTGACCGGCGTCCTGTTGGGCCGGGTCGAGGCGGCAGTGACGCCCGGTGCCGGCCGCTACTTTGTGGCTCCGAACGGCAACGATGCCTGGTCGGGCCGACTGCCGGAACCGAATGCCGACCGGACCGACGGCCCTTTCGCCACCTTAGCCCGGGCGCAGGAGGCCCTGCGCGCGGAGAAGGGCGAACGAACCGTCTATGTCCGGGGCGGCACCTACTATTTGCCCGAACCGCTGACCTTGACCCCGGAGGATTCGGGCAGCCGTTTCCTGGCCTATCCCGGCGAAAGGCCGGTGCTTAGTGGGGGACGCCCCATCACCGGTTGGCGGAAGGGCAAGGGCGAAATATGGACGGTGCACCTGCCGGAAGTGGTGGCGGGCCGCTGGTACTTCCAGCAGTTGCGGGTGGGTGAGGAGCGGCAAATTCGTGCCCGCTACCCCAACTTCGACCCGGAACATCCCTACACCGGCGGCTGGAATTTCGTCACTTACACGGGGCCGAGGGTGGGCGCGTTCGGCCGGGCGGTCGGCAACATCCACACCCCGGGCGATTGGATGGAGTGGTCGGTGGACGTGCCTGCCGAGGGGAAGTACAAACTTTTTGCAATTATACCAACTGTCCCCTCAAAAGCCACTTTTCCAGCCGCAGGCGTCAGCCTGCGCTGTCTGGCTGAAGGTCAAAAATGCTGAACTTTAAGGTTCGTTTAGGTCCGACCGGAGCGCTGCTGGCAGGGTTACTGCTGAGCGTTGGCCCGGGGGCCGCACAAGGGAGGCGGAGCATGAGCCAATCGGAAATCATTCGCCAGGTCTTGGCGGCAACGGAGCCCCTGCAGTTTCCCCGGGGCGACCGGTTGCCGCTCTACGTTTGGGTTTTGACCGGGGTGGGCACGGACGACGACGCTGAGGCAGAGGCCATTCTGCGGGAATTAGATGCCCGGGGCTTGGCCGTAATCGCCCCTTGGCATCCTGCTCGGCGGGAGCAAACGCTGGCGGAGGGCCTGCGCTTGGCCCGGCTGCAGCAGCGCCTCGGCCTGCCCATCACCATCAACGCTACCGCGTGCCTCTATTCCTTCTTCAACGGCGACCCGGCGACCTTCCACTTGGCCGACGACGGCACGCCCTTCTTCGACGACTCCTTTTCTCCCCGCCGGAAGATGGGCTGTCCCTTCACCCTCCAACCGCGCATTCCCATCATCCGCGAGCAGGTGGAGTTCTTTCTGCGGGCCTATCAGGCCGAGGGGCTGTCCATTGATTTCATCTTCGCCGACTGGGAGATTGACGGGCCCCTGGAGTGGAACGAGGCGTGGGCGGCGTCCAAACGCTGTCGTCGCTGCCGGGAGAACATCCCCAACTTGGAGGACTTCCGGGCCTTCCAGCAAGCCCTGCGAGCCCTTCGTTCAGACTTGCAGCGGGAGGTCTTCGCCGAGCCGGTTAAGGCCCGTTTTCCCCAAGCAATGGTGGGCAACTACGCCGTTTACCCCCACGGCGGGTATCGCTACTGGTACGATTACTTCGAGCAGGAACCGCCGCCTGAGGTGCCCTGTCTAATTGACCGGCGGGCCCGCTATCGGCCCTGGGCCCACGAGTTCGCGCGGACGGGCTACACGTGTGCTATGCCAGTGGTTTACACCTGGTATCGGCTTTTCAATTGGTACGACTTCGACCAGCCGGACTACCGCTGGTTCTACAATCTGCTTTTGGTGGGCAGCAACGCTGGACAGCACACCCCGGCCAAGGTGCCCCTCATCAGTTTCGTCCACTGGCATACAACCTCGCCTCCGAAGGAGCCAGACCCCAGCGTGAAACAGTTCAGTGCGGAGAAGTATCAGGAACTCCTTTGGCACCTGTTGCTGCGTGGTCACGATACGTTTTTCCTGTGGTGCCCACGGGAGGAGACGGCGGAGGAGGTACGGCTGGTACATCAGGTCTACGCCGCCGCGCTGGAGTTCCGAGAGTTCCTGGACCGGGGCGAACCAGTAACCTTCGCCGTGCCGCCGCAGCCAGGGCCGGTGGTGTCGGGATTGCGGTTGGGCGACCGAGTGCTGGTCCGGCGCACGGATTTCGAGGACACGCGGGGGCCGGTGACGCTGACCGTTGAGGGGCGGAGGCTGGGCGTTTCGCGGGTGGAGGGACGGTGTCAGGTGTTGAGGTTGGAAGGTTAGAATGGCAACTGGCTGATGCTCTGGAAAATCAGCGCCGCGGCAATGCTGACCATGGCAATCAGGCCCATCCCACAGGCGAACCCGGCCGCCAGGACCGGGGTGTAACGCCGCCATTCCTGCTCTCCAAACCGCTTGGCGAAGTAGTACCGCCCCAGCACCGCGCCCACAATCTCCGGCAGTAGGAAGTGGGGAATCTGGCCCATGCCCCGGATAAAGCCGTAAATCGCCATTACCGGCCAACTGAGCACCGAAAACAGGATGTAAACCACCAGGCCCAAACCAAATCCGACCCCAATGACGGCGGGTTTAATGGCCCTCAGGAACACCTCGTTGTGCTCCGTGGTGGCCGTAATCCAGAAGGCCTGCTGCATGGCGGTGAACTCCCAGAACTTCTGGGCGTAGGGGTAGGTCACGTGGGGGATGGGGTTCAGCCGCCAGATGTAACTCCAGAAAATCAGGCTGCAGCCCAGCATCAGCACCAACATCACCGCCTCGGCCTTAATGACGCTGGTGAACTTGGTGCCGGTCAGTTCCACCTCCCGAAACTTCTGGGCATACATGCCGTAATTGGCCAGGGGAATAGGGGCGAACCAGATGTCCACGCCTTTGTAGCCGCTGAGGATGAACATGGCCTCCCGCACGAAGGGGAAGGGAACGAACTGTCCTGTGAGGCCAATCATGCGAGCGTTCACATAACTGGTCAGCGGGGTCCAGAGCAGGCCGAAGAAGGCCAAGAAGAGGACGGGGAAGCCGGGCACCAAATAGTGACACAGGGCGATGTAGCCACCGGTGGACAAAAGGTACAACAACGGGCCCACCCACAGGTTGAAATCGCCGCGCCCGGCCGGAGTCTTTGCCTCTCGCCGCCGTCCCGTCCTCCGCTCCTCGCTTCGCTGCTCGTAGAACCCCCGAAACATCTTGTAAAAGCCAATCAGGGCCACGGCGAAGCCCGTGCCCAACCCGAAACTAATCCAGAAGTCCAAACCGTTGGCAAAAGTGGTGTTGATGGTGTCCATGCCCGGCTCCCACTGCTTAAGCAGGCCGGCCTTCCACAGCAGCGGGTTGATAACGATGGAGCCCATGGCCGCCGCGAAAGTCCCTACCACCACCCAGAAGGGCAGGACGAAGCCGGTGAAGATGACCCCCAGGTTAGTGGCGATGCCCAGGGGAGTAGCCGGGAAGATGCTCTCCGTGCTCTGGGTGAAGTCAATCCAGGGGATGGGCAGAATGCGGATGGGGCGAATGAGCACCAGGCCACTCACCGTCGGCATGGCCACGTAAATGACCCCGAACACCACCCCAATCATGGTGGCGATGGAGAACACCCGCCAGCGCCAGGTTTCGGTCTTGGAGGAGGCTTCGGCCAGCGCCGTTGCGCCCTGCGCGGCCACTGGGGCCATGGGGAAGGAAAGCCGCTCAATGTCCGAGGTGACCCGGAAGAGGAAATAGCCAAAACCGAACCAACTCACCCGGGAGAGCAGTTCTCGAACGAGCAGTACCAGGATGGCCGGCAGCCACTCAGCGTGAAAGAAAGTACGCAATTGGAGGGCTTCGGAGCCGGCGGACGGAGCCACCCAGCGGGGAATCTGCTCGGCAAAGGCCGCCGCGGCTGGGCTCTGCACCAAATACTGGTTCCAAATCAACTGGCCGAAGGCCCCGCCGGAGATGGCCGTCGCGCCGTACATGGCCGTGAGCCCGCCGGCGATGTAGTAAAGCATGTAGATTTCCTGCCGCCGCAGCACCACGAAGGACCGCTTGGCCGCCTCCGCAAACAGGATGATGGTCACCCACTCCGCCGCCGGACCCATAGTTTGCCCCGCGACCAGGCCCAGGTAAATGGACGCGGGCATCATCACGAAGCCAATGAACAGCGCACCCAGCATGGCCTTCCAGTCGAAGCCTTCCTCGAAGGACTCAGGTTCGGGCATGAGGTTGCGGTATTCCTGCAGTTCCGCATCCTCCCGCGACTGTTTAGGTTCGCTGGCCATCTTGCCTCCTCCCGTTGAGGAAATATCGTCAATGGGTCAATAGACCAATGGACCTAATGACGCCTTTCTTGTACTTTACCCTGTTTTGGTTAATTTGTCAAGTCCCTATTTTCAACTTTGGAGGGCCGAAGTCCTGCCTGGGTGCGAAAGCGGAGGATGGCAAAAGTGCGGCTTTTGCACCCCAGAATTGGAAAATCTTCACCGATGAAGGAGGAAATTCCTTTGGGGGGAAGAATTTAAGGGGCGCGGACCTGAGAACTTCACCAAGGCCAGTCCGCGTATCCCAGTACGAAAGGAGAGGTTACCGTGCGACATTTCATCTGGTTAGGGGTCCTGCTAAGCCTGCTGGTCGTGGCGGCAGCGGCGGACCGCATCACGCTGAACAACGGCGACCAGTTGACTGGGCAAATCAAAAAACTGGAGCATGGAACCCTGCGCTTCTACACCACCTATGCGGGGGAATTGAGCATTGATTGGCGGGAAGTGGACACCGTGGTCAGCGACCGGGTCTTCGCCTTTGGCCTGCGCAATGGGCGTTTCATCGGAGGACGGCTTCTCACCTTAGACCGGGACGTGCTGCGGGTGGAAACCCTGACCGGCCCGGAAGAAGTCCGCCGCGCTGACCTCACCATTATCAACGAGACCGAAATCCCCCTTGGCCGGCCTCGCTGGAGTGGCCTGTTAGACCTGGCCCTGGACCTGCTCACCGGCAACGCCCGCCGGGATGACATCCGGCTGGCCTTTCGCCTGCATCGCCAACTGCGCAATGGGGCTTCCTTTACGGCCCGGGCCATCTACGACTATGGAAAATCAGGGGACGAAGTGAACTCCGACACCCTGCGGGCTGAACTGCGCTATGCTTCCTCCGGGCGGCGGCGGTACACTTCTTGGTTCGCCCTCTTAGAGACGGATACCGCGGAGAGGTTAAACCAGCGCGTGGACCTGGGTCTGGGCCTGGGCTACCGTTGGATTAGCGCCCCCAATCGGTTCCTCACCACAGAGTTCAATTTAGCCTACACAGCCCAAGACTTCAAACAGTTCAACCGCGACGGTCTCTCCATGCGGGCCTCTCTGGAACTCTACCAGCCCTTCTGGGGCAATTCTATCCTGTACGGCAGCGTCAATATCCTGCCCGACCTGGATGACTTTGGCGAGTGGCGGGCCTGGGCGGATTTTACCCTCATCAAACCGCTAATCGGGCCTCTGAGTTTGAACCTGTCCCTGTACGACACTTACGACAGCAACCCCGCCCCGGGCGTCAGACGCAACGACCTGCGCATCCAATCCAGCCTGGGATTTTCGTTCTGACTTTGGATTCAGGGGCTTTAGCCCCATCAGAGGGCACTAAAGTGCCTGACTCCAAAGGTCTCAACGATAAAGAAAGGGGCGGGGAAGTTCCCCGCCCCAGCGGCGGCTACAGTCTCGTCGCCGTCGTTTAATTCTTTACCCCCATTGCTTTGCCGTTCCGTTAAAAGAGGGTAAGCGGGGTGCTACACCCGGTTGAACGATGGTTTAAGAATGGATGCGGGAAGGAGGGGCGAAAATGAAACCAGCCACCATCCTCGGTCTATCCACGCTTGTATCCCTGGGGGGAAACCTCTGGCTCGCCGCCCGGACAGAGGCACAGATGGAGCTGGTGCCCAATCCCTCATTTGAGGAAGGGGACACAGCCCCGACCTCCTGGAGTCTGTCGGGGGGCGTCGGGGGATGGGTTCGCGAGGCCCACACCGGTCAGCGCGGGGTGAGCGTCACCGGCACCGGCACGGACAGCAACTACTGGCGCTGCGACGACCTCCGATTAGCGCCGGGCCAACTCTACCGCCTTTCATTCTACGCTCGAACCTCGCCAGAGGCCACCGGAGGTACGGTCATCTCCGGCCCCAATGTGGCCAACCGCGACTTTCAGGTCGGGACGGAGTGGGAACGGCGCCGTTTCGTCTTTCACACCCCCACCGACACCGCCGAGGCCTACCTGCGCTTCGGCCAGTGGCACAAGCGCGGCACCGTGTTCTTCGACGACGTGGAACTCCTCCGCGTCACCCCCCTCTACCGACGGGTGGACAGCCTCGAACTGGGCACCGGCGAGCGGATTTATCGGGGAGTGTACACCGCCCAGCCGCGCTTTGGCGGCGAAGGTTCCAACCATGCCCGGTTCTTAGTCTCCCACACGGCCGGGTTCAACACCAACCGCTGGGTGATGTGGGACGGAACGGAAGTGGTGTACTGCCACCGGGTCGGGGACTACGCCCAAACCTCAGCCCAAGTGGCCGTGACCATCGGCTACTACGTGGGCGGCAAATTAGTGGTGGAGACCAGTGCCAACGGACGGAACTGGACCCCGGTGGGCGAGGTTCAGGGGAAGAGGACGGGCCGATGGGAAATACCTCCGATGCTGCTGCCGGCCAGGGCCGTTTGGATTCGCCTGCGGGCCACCGGCAGCCTCGACCAACGGGGCAACTCGCACCCCGGGGAGTTCCAAATCCACCGCTACGAGTACATTGCCCGGCTGGACGGCCACCCGCCAGAGGTGGAAGGCGATACCCGCTACTTAGAAGTGCGCCTGGCCAGCCCGCGAGTGGCGGTCGCCGTGGAGACCCTGGGCCGCCTGCGGCCAGGGGAGGAGGAACGAGCCCTCGTGCGGCTCACCAACCCCACCGCCGCGGCCCGGAACTTGAAGGTGCGCTTGACTTTGACCATGGAGGAGGGCGAACCACGCTCTTTCACCGCCCCGGTGCGTTTGGAACCGAACCAGACGCGCACCGTTGGCC
Source organism: Armatimonadota bacterium (assembly GCA_012961305.1). Lineage (GTDB taxonomy): Bacteria > Armatimonadota > UBA10988 > UBA10988 > DTZQ01 > DTZQ01. The sequence continues at coordinate 14,142 of DTZQ01000036.1, forward strand.
TGGACTACGAAATAGAGCAGGTGGGCACGGGCATGGCGGAGGTGAGCGTCACCGAACGGGGCCGGAGGGAACCCCTTTACTTGGCCCGGACGGACTTTCAAGTGCCCTACCTGTATGCAGCCAATTACGGCTACCGCCTGCCGGGGGGTGAGGAAGGGGGCCTGTGGTGGTGCGAGGGGACTTACAAAGTCAGCCGCGAGCGGGCCCGACCCCGAAGGGAAGCCGATGCGGTGTACTTGAGTGCCGCCCGCAACGAGTACGAGCCGTTCCAGTTGGTGCTGCGGCCAGAGCGAGATTGGCTGCAAGTGGCCGTCGAAGTCAGCGACCTGCGCAGCGAACGCGGGCGCATCGGGGCGGAAAATGTGTCCGTGTGTTTGGTGGAGTATGTCCGGGTGACCGTGCCCACAGATGCCACCGGCACTCCCGGCCTCTGGCCGGACCCGCTGCCGCCGGTGGAAGGGCCGTTCACAGTGCGGGCCGGGCAGAACCAACCCCTGTGGATAACCGTTTACGTGCCGGAGGAAACCCCGGCGGGCGACTACGAGGGCACCGTGACCCTGCGGGCGGACGGATGGGAGGCGCAAGTGCCGGTGCGCCTGCACGTGTGGAACTTCACCCTCCCCCACGAAACTCACGTACGCAGCGCCTTCGGGTTCTCGCCGGGGAACGTGTTCCGCTACCACAATTTGGAGACCGAGGAGGAGCGGCGGCAGGTCGTTGACCTCTACCTGCGCAACTTCGCCGCGCACCGGATTTGCCCCTACAACCCCATGCCCTTTGACCCCATTAAGGTGGACTTCGGCGGGCCACCCTGGCGGGGCGGGCAAATTGACCGTACCACCGCAGCCCACGGCCAGCAGAGCCTCAAAGTGGTAGACGAAAGCCCCACCAGCACTGCGACCGCCGTGTCCACAGAGCGCATTGCCTTAGAGCCGGGGGCGACCTACCGCTTCCGCTGGGCCGCCAAAACCGCCACCGAGGGGCAGGAGTACATGGTCACCCTGACCACTTACGACGCCCAGGGGCAGTGGATTTGGGGACGCAATCTGGATTTCACCTTTGCCGGAAGTACCGACTGGCGCCGTGAGGAGGTGATTATTCCCCCCGACCGCTTCGCTCCAGAAGCGCGGTACGTGCTGGTCAACCTACGGGGCACGCGCTGGACGGAGAAAGGCGAGCGTTTGGGCACTACTTGGTTCGACGAGGTTTCGCTGGTAAAACTGCCCGCGGGAGAAAACCTCGTGGCCGATGGGAGTTTTGAGACCCGGCTGGAGGACTTGCAGCCCCAGATAGACTTCACGGACTTCGACCGGGCGGCGGAGTACGCCTTTGAGGTGCTCCACTTCAACACCTTTCGGCTGCCTTTGGTGGGCTTGGGCGGGGGCACTTTCCACGCCCGCTACCTGGGCAACATCGCCGGATACCAGCAGGGCACCCCGGAGCATACCCGGCTGTTTACCGAATACGCACGGCAGTTGCAGGCCCATCTGGAGGAGAAGGGCTGGCTGGACAAAGCCTTCGTGTACTGGTTCGACGAGCCGGAGCCCAAGGATTACCAGTTCGTGGCCGAGGGTATGCGGCTCATCCACCAAGGCGCCCCGAAGTTGAAGCGGATGCTCACCGAGCAGCCGGAGCCGGAACTGTACGGCTACGTGGACATCTGGTGTCCGGTGACGCCCAATTACAACTTTGAAATCGCAGAGCAGCGGCGGGCGGCGGGAGAGGACTTCTGGTGGTACGTGTGCACCGGGCCCAAGGCCCCTTACTGTACCCTGTTCATTGACCACCACGCCATTGAAATGCGGATGTGGCTGTGGCAGACGTGGAAATACAAAGTGCACGGGGTTCTCGTCTGGCAGACGAACTACTGGACGAGCCCTACGGCCTTCCCCGACCGCCTGCAAAATCCCTGGGAAGACCCCATGAGTTACGTGACCGGCTACGGACGCGAGCCGGGCACCATCGGCTACTGGGGCAACGGCGACGGACGGTTCCTCTACCCACCCAATCGGCAGGTGGGCGAGAGCAAGGAGAAATACCTCACCGGGCCGGTGAACTCCCTGCGCTGGGAAATGCTGCGGGAGGGGATTGAGGATTACGAATACTTCTACCTTTTGCAACAGGCGGTAGCGCGGGCGGAAGCGGCTGGCCGGGACGACGAGGCGGTACGTGAGGCCCGGGCTCTACTCACCGTGCCGGAAGAAATTTGCCGGGACATGACGCATTTCACCAAAGACCCTCAACCGCTCTACGCCCACCGCAAGCGCCTGGCCCGGGCGTTGGAGAGGTTGGAAACCAGGCCCCGACCCAAGGCCCCGACGTAAACGTCGGGGCTGAGCAGGGTTTAACAGCGCAGAGGCCC
>DTZQ01000037.1 GCA_012961305.1 Armatimonadota bacterium
GCTCCCGGCCATCGGCCTCCCGGAGCATGGGCTAGGTGTAGGTGGGAGTGAATCGGTCCGGCCGTTCCAGCAAATAGTCCAACCACACCCCCCGCTCGCGCAGGCCCCTTTTCAGTTCGTAACCCTCGCCATCATCTCCAATTACCCCCAAAGCCACCACTTGGACCTCTAAAGCCCGCAGGTTGCTGGTCACCGTTCCCGCCGCCCCCGGACTGCACCGCACCTCCACCACCTGGTAGGCCTCCAGGCCCGTTTCCAACGAAACTTCGCTAAGGGCGCGGTCAATGACCAGGTACTTGTCTAAGAAAAAGTCCCCCACTACCAGCACCGTCACCCCGTCGAAACGGGCGAGTATTTCCTGCAAACGCTGTTCCTTCATGGTTTCCCTTCCAGGCGGGCGAGAATTTGCCGATAGAGGTTGGGCAGGGTGGCCCGATGGTCACCCTCAAAGTAGAAACTCTCCCCGCCGTCGGCCACGGTGCGCACGAGCACCGTTTTCCAGGGCCGGAAGTAATAGCGGGGGTCAGTTTTTGGGGGTTCCCGGTGGTAGTCCTCCCCCAAGGTCAGCAAGTCGAACACGGCGGTCGTGAAATGGCAAATAACTCGGCCTTCCTGATGGGCCAGGTTGCGGGCCATAGCCAGGGCCTTCAGATAGACCTCCGGCCCCATTACCGCAGTGCCGAAGTTCAGCAGCACTCCGCCTTCCAACTGGGAGATGGTGTGGGTGAAGATAAGGAAGTCGCGATAGGAGGCGGCTCCTAAGGCGGCTCCGTCGCAGTTGGGATGCTCATGGATGATGTCGTAGCCGATGCCCAGGTGGACGGTTACCGGCACGCGCAGGCGATAGCCCCTGGCCAGGATGCTGAGGTCGCGGTGGGGGAAATCACCCTCGGCAATCAGGCGTCCAATGGCCTCGCCGAAACCCAGTCCCTCGGCGGCGGCCTGCTTGGCCGCCTCGTTAATTTGCCCCGTCTCCTGCCAGAGGCCGAACTCCCCCGTACGGATGTAGCGGGCCACGCTTTCAGTGGTTGCGCCTATCAGGGCCAGTTCAAAATCGTGAATGGGCCCGGCTCCGTTCATGGCAATATGGGTGAGGAGGCCCCGCTGCATCAGGTCAATGACGTAGCGCGAGAGGCCGCATTTGATGACGTGCGCCCCCATCATCAGCACCACCGGCCGCTCGCGGTGGCGGGCCTGCACCATGCGGTCGGCCAGTTTGTCCAAATCCGGGTGGTCGAAGGGAGGGATGGGTGCGTCCAAAGGAAGAAAATCGTCTAAGGTAAGGTCATGTTGGCGCTCCGCCAGGGGACGCAGGCGGAGCCTCCGCCGGTCAAATAGCGGGTAGGGCATTACTCTTCCTCCGCAAAAAGATAGGCTATTAAACGCTCTTGCTCGCGAAATTCGGGGACGATAAGGTCCGCTCCGGCGGCGATTAGGCGGTTCCGCTTCCACTGGTTGATGCCCTGCCGTCGCACCTCATCGGAAGCCACACCTACCGCAATGCCGCCCACTTCCTTAGCGTTCTCAATTTCCACGAAACCGTCTCCGAAAGCCACCAACTCCGGCCCCCGCAGGTGGTAGGTTTGGAGGATGTCCTGAATGACCAGGGCTTTGGAGAACCTTCGGTAGTCGTCCAGCGCGCCGTAAATGCCGCCGGCGAAGTAGTCCGTAATTCCCAACACCGCTGCCTCCTCCAGCACGTACTCCCGGTCGGTGCCGCTGGCCAGGTAGCAGACCACTCCGCGCCGGCACAGGTTCTCCAGCAACTCCACCGCTCCGGGAACCATCATCTCCTCCGGGGCTATGGTCCCATTTTTAAGTCCGGCCACCCGGCCTTTAATGCGCTCCCAGAGCCGGTCGTGGTAGAGGCGCTTGTACTCCACCGGGTCGCGGGGCTTTCCGCCGCGCTTGCGGATTTCCTCGCAGAGTTGTATCATCTGGTAAATGGTCTGCTTGCCGGTGAGGCGGTCTACGAACTCGGTGACCAGGGCTCGCAGTTCTTCCTCCGTTTCCTCGGTCCCCGTTTCCTCCCGAATAATCTCCACCATCAGCGGAACCATCACCTGCTGCCAGCCCTCCCGAATCAGCGAAATGGTGCCATCGAAATCAAGCAGCGCAAAGCGGATGTGTCCGCGTTCAATGCCCCGATGCACAATCTCAATCTGAGTGCCCTTTAGAAAGCGCATGTTTCCCTCTATCCGCTGTCCCCAGGTTATTATAGCACCCTTCCTCCCTTTTCGTCAAGGCATTGGAGGTTCCATAATTCCCCTCACCCTTGACACCTTCGTTACCTTAGGGTACAATATTTGTAACTACCTTGACCAGGTCAAATTTGCCGTTCGGTCTATGGTCTGAGTAGACACCAATATTTTCGGTAGGGCGACATCTCTTGGTCGCCCGTTATTTGCCTATCTCGGGGGGTGAAGGGATAGACGGCTAAGGGAAGCCGCTCTACCGGCGTAGGAGGTAGAACGAACGATGCCCATTTTTCATCCCATTGATGAGAAGGACGTGACTCGCGCCATCGTGCGCAGTTTCCTCCAACAGTTCGAGGAATACGCCGATAGTGACGTGATTGTTGTGGGGGCCGGCCCCAGCGGTCTGATGGCGGGACGGGACCTGGCCGCCGCCGGTTACAAGGTGCTCATTGTGGAGCGGAACAACTATTTGGGAGGCGGATTCTGGTTAGGCGGTTATCTGATGAACAAAGTCACCTTTCGGGCTCCGGCCCACGAAGTAGCGGCCCATCTGGGGATTCCTTTGGAGCAGGTGCAGGAAGGACTGTACGTAGCCGACGGCCCTCATGCCTGTTCCAAACTGATTGCTGCCGCCTGTGATGCGGGGGTGAAGTTTGCCAACATGACCGTCTTTGAGGACGTGGTGCTGCGCGAGGGGCAGCGGGTCTGTGGGGCGGTGGTCAACTGGACGGCGGTAAGTGCTCTGCCCCGCCAAATCACTTGCGTGGACCCCATTGCCCTGACGGCCCGGTTGCTCGTTGACGCTTCCGGCCATGAGGCCTGCGTCTGCCAAAAACTGGCAGAGCGGGGCCTGCTGGAGCCCCTGGGCGAGGGGGGCATGTGGGTGGAACGCTCGGAGGACCTGGTGGTGGAGCACACCGGCGAGGCCCATCCGGGACTCCTCGTAGCCGGCATGGCCACCTCCACCCTGTACGGCCTGCCCCGTATGGGACCCACTTTTGGCGCTATGCTCCTCTCCGGCCAGCGGGCCGCTGAGGTAGCCCAAGAACTGTTGGAAAGCGAGTGTTAGCCATGCAAGGTTGGCGCGTGGTGTGGCCGGAGCGGGCTAAGGTGGCGTTGGAGGAGTTCACCGTACCCGAACCCGGCCCCCGCCAGGTGTTGGTGGAAACGGAAGCGACCCTCATTAGCCCCGGCACGGAACGGGCTTTCCTCTTGGGCCTGCCCAACACCAGTTGCCGGTTCCCCACAGGGGCAGGCTACAATCAGGTGGGATGGATAGCCGCAGTGGGGGCCGAAGTGACTGACCTGCAGGTCGGCGACCGGGTGGCCTCGACGGCCAACCACGCCAGCCACGCGGTCCTTTCCGCCGACCGAGTGCTGCCGGTGCCGGAAGGTCTGACCTCGGAGCAGGCGGTATTTTTCAACTTAGGGGGCATTGCCTTGCAGGGCATACGCAAGGCCCGGCTGGAACTGGGAGAGGCCGTGTTAGTGCTGGGGCAGGGGCTCATTGGCCTTTTGGCTTTGCAGGTGGCCCGACTGAGCGGCGGGTTTCCCGTAATAGGAGCCGATGTGTCGGAGTGGCGGTTGCAAGTGGCCCGTCGGTGCGGGGCGGACGAGGTGCTCAACCCCCAGCAGGAGGGCTTTGCCCAGCGCTTGGCCGCGGCCACCGGAGGAGGCGGGCCGGCGGTGGTCATCGAGGCCACCGGCCATCCCGAACCCATTAACACCGCCTTCCGTCTGGCCGCCGGACACGGACGAGTGGTGCTCCTGGGCAGCACGCGGGGCGAAACGGAGGCTGTCAACTTCTACCGCGACGTGCACCGCAAAGGCCTGACCATCTTGGGAGCCCACAATTCGGTCCGGCCGGAGCGCGATTCTGCCCCTGGCTTTTGGACCTGGCGGGATGATGCGGAACTGATGCTCAACCTGCTGGCCCGGGGGCGTTTCGTCCTGGACCCACTCATTACCCATCGCCTGCCCGCTGCCCAGGCGCCAGAGGCCTACCAGATGCTGCTGGACTGGAAGGAGGAATTGCTGGGGGTGGTGCTGAAGTGGAAATAAAGTGCGATGTATCGTTACAAAGCCACAGTAGTGCGGGTTGTGGATGGGGACACGTTGGATGTGGACGTGGACCTGGGCTTCTACGTGCGGCAGCGGATGCGCCTGCGGCTGCGGGGAATAAACGCCCCGGAACTGCGCGGGCCTGAGCGGGCGCGGGGACTGGAAGCCAAAGCCTTCGTTGCCGAAACCCTTAGTCGGGTGCCCTTCGTTGCGGTGCGCACCTACAAAATCGGCAAGTACGGGCGCTACATTGCCGACGTGTACTTCCTGGAGGGCTGCGACGACGCGGAGGAGGTGTTCGCCCGCGGACAGTGCCTCAACGACCTGCTGGTGGAGAAGGGCTTAGCCGAGCCCCTGGAGACGCGAAGGTCATGACCCCTAACTGCCCAACGTTAGATATTGAAGCCTACCGGCCCCTGTTCCCCGTCACCCAGCACCACATTTTCCTCAACCACGCGGCGGTGGCCCCGGTTTCGACTCGGGTGGTGGAGGCGGTAAACGAATACTTCACCGACGTACTGCGGGCGGGAGGAACCAACGAACCGGCCTGGTTGGAGCGGGTGAAGAAGGCCCGGGCGGATGCGGCGGCGCTGGTGGGGGCAGAGCCGGAGGAAATTGCCTTCGTGAAGAACACCACGGAGGGACTGTTGTTCGTGGCCAATGGAATCCGCTGGCGGGAGGGGGACAATGCAGTCACGGCCAGTTGTGAGTTCCCGGCCAATGTATACCCCTGGCGCAACCTGGCCCGTTGGGGGGTGGAGACGCGCTTTGTAAAGCCGCGCGGGGGGCGTATTTTGGTGGACGACGTGCGGGCCGCCCTGGACCGGCGCACGCGGGTGGTATCCCTCAGTTTCGTGCAGTACTTCAACGGCTTTCGGGCCGATTTGGAGGCCCTGGGCACCCTCTGTCGGGAGCGGGGCGTGTTGTTCTGTGTGGATGCCATTCAGGGATTGGGAGCCCTCCAATTAGACGTGAGCCGTACGCCGGTGGACTTCTTCTCCGCCGATGGGCACAAGTGGCTGTTGGCTCCGGAAGGCATAGGGGTCTTCTACTGTCGCCGGGAGCGGCTGGAGGATTTGGAACCCCTGGAGGCGGGTTGGTGGAGCGTGCAGAAGGCCACTTACTACGCTCCCGATTACAGCACTTACACGGCTCCCCTGCGGAACGACGCCCAACGGTTCGAGCCGGGCACGCGCAACAACGCGGGGCTGTTTGGTCTTGGCGCGGCCCTGGCCCTGCTGCGGGAGATAGGCATTCTGCGCATTGAAGCCCGCATCCTGGCGCTGACCGACCGACTTATTGAGGGCCTCCAACGACGCGGGTACACCATACTAAGTCCCTTGCGTCCTGCCGAGCGCTCGGGCATCGTCACTTTCCGCCGCAAGGGACAGCCGGCCCTGCAACTCCACCGTCGTCTGCGGGAGGCCAACATCTTGGTGTCCTTGCGGCACAACGCAGTGCGCGTCTCCCCCCACTTCTACAACACGGAGGAGGAAATAGACGCGCTGTTAGAGGCCCTACCGGCTTGAGAAGAGGAGAAGGCCATGAACCGACCCAAACACGAATTTCGGGCCGGCCTGGTGCAGGCTACTATTTGGGAAAACCGGGCCGAACGCGAGGGCGAGGTGGTGACCTACTACCGGGTGGAAATCAAAAGGTCCTACCAAGACCAGGAGGGCAACTGGCAGGACACTCATTATTTTCGTCCCAGCGACCTACCACGGGTGGCCCTGGTAGCCAACAAGGCCTACGAATACTTGACTCTGCGGGAGCGGCGACCGGAGCAGGAAATGCCAACGGAAGTACCACCGCCTCCTGCTTATCCTGAAGAGGAGGAGGAAGTCTTCGCCGAGGAGGCCTTAACGGAAGAGGTTGCGGCGGAAGAAATGATTACCGAGCAGCAGGAACGGGCCATTCGCCATTTAGTTCAAATGGCGGGCCTGAGTGAGCAGGAGTTACGGGAGCGGCTGGTACAGGACTATGGAAAGACCTCCGTAGAGGGACTGACCTATCAAGAAGCCACAGCCCTCATTCGGGCCTTGCAGGCATAGAAGGTAGAAACGAATATCGGAAGAAACCCTCCTTCCTACAACA
>DTZQ01000038.1 GCA_012961305.1 Armatimonadota bacterium
ATTCTGGTCAAAGTCACTTTGACACAGTTTGAGGAACCAGGCTTCCCTCACTCCTTATACACCCGCATCTCGAACACCCGCGCTGAAGGGGCGCCGTTGGTGGCCTGTAGCGTCAATCGTAGTTTCGCCATTCTGACGGCCTCGAACCGATGCACTCGACGGCGCTGGAAGTTGTCCCTAACGCTGGTCAGGGGGACCCACCCTCGGCCGTGGTGATAAGACAGTTCGTAATCGCGAACGCACTCCTTCACCACCGGGGACTCCGGCCAGCGGGGGTTCAAATCGGTGTCGAAGGTGAGATACACCGCGTTCGCTTCCACCGGTTCATCCCAGGCGAGTTCAACCCACTGCGGCAGCGGCTGGGCTGGGTCAGAGACCCACAAATTAGAGCCTTCCTCCGTGAAGCGCGTCACCCCGTTGAGAAGGTTCTCCGGGCGGTAGTCCGTCTCCAAGCGGATGGCGGGTCTGGTGTAGAAGGCGTAATATTGCCCTTTGACCACCTGCCAAGACCCATCTCCCCCCCACGCCCGGCAGGAGCCCAGGGGGGCGGTCTTCATCAGCCGCCAGTAAAGACCCTCGGTCTTGGGCAGCCACACCCAAAGGTAAGGCGTCTGCGGTTCGTGGTGGAGGGAAAACTCCACCCACGCCTCCCTCTGAGGAGGCACCAGGGCTTGAACCGTCAAGAGGTCTTCCCGCGAAGAGAAGTTCTCAGGAAGGGATGCGCCGCGCAGATGGAGGGTTACCTCCGTCGGGGCGTCGTTCTCGGAAATGAGCAACAGCCGGATGGACTCGATGCGCTTCTCTTGACCAGCCGGGAACAGCACCGCGCGGGGCATGTTCAGGGGATGGGCAAGGTCTTCCTTCACCTCCCGAGGTCCGAAGGTCTGATGGGTCGCAGTACTGGAGGCGCTCACCTTCGCTTGCCGCGCCAGGTCAAGGGGGTCTTCGTTTTGGAGGCCGGGAATGTACTGGTCGTGCTTGAGCAAAGTCTGCTGGAGTTCTTTGCAGTATCGTTGTCCCAACTCACGGGGCGTGAGGTCTCGTTCCAGACACATCGCCGCCGCCGTGCCCACTGCTTGTCCCAGCAGGGAAAGGGTCGCCTGCACCCGCACCGTTCCCAGAGCGATGTGGGTCACGCTGATGTCCCGCCCAGCAAAGAGCAGGTTGCGAATGTTCGCCGAGTAAAGGCAGCGGAAGGGAATGGTGTAAATGGGCACATGAGGGTTGCAGTAGTAGGGCCCTTCAGGACCGGAGAAAATGCCCTGAGGGTGATGCACGTCAAGAGGCCAGCCGCCGTAGGCGACCCGGTCGGGGAAGAGCCGACCACTCTGGGCATCGTCCTGCTTCAAAATGTAATCGCCCAACAGCCGCCTCGTCTCGCGCTTGGCCAGCATGACGAACACCTCGTCAAGGCGATAGTAGGCGGCCTGCTCCTTCTCCGGCCACCGATTTTTGATGAAGTCCCAATAGCCAAAGGCAATGCGAATCAACTCATCCCGCGCCTTTTCCATCTCCCAAAGGTCGTCAATGTTGCCCGGATGCTCAATCCACCACTCTCCGGTGGTGACCCTGCGAATGCGCCGCCCGAACTTCTCTGGCGGTGGCAACTTAGCGGCCCAGGGCGGCGGGGTAAAGGGAACCGAGCGGTTCGCCTTTGCAGCACGGAAACTGATAAACCCCTGGCTCATCAAGCAGCCGCTCATGGTGATGGAGTCTGCCTTTTCGGGAGCCAGGTCTTCCTTGAATTCATCCCGCGCCTCGCGGCCGATGCGGTATTGGGCCCCCGCGTAGTAGCCGACCCAGCCGTCGCCGGTGCAATCAATGAACATCTGGCCTCGGTATTCCCGCCTTTCACCCGTGCGGGTGTGCAGGGTGCGCACGCTGGCGATGGTGCTTTCGTCTGCCATCCTGACCCCAATGACCCGCTGCTCCGGAATGACGGTGAGGTTCTCCTGGGCCTGGGTGAGGAGGCGGAAGGGTTCGCTCATCCTGGAGTGCCCGTAGCGGTTGGCGATGAGGCGAGCCTCTTCAATGATGCCCGATTCGCGGGCGTGGGGATGGGAAACGGACGCGCCGGCGATGGACACCCCCAACTCGTCGCTGGCGTTGCCGCCCAAAACGGGCCGGTCTTGGATGAGCGCAGTCCGCGCACCCATCCGCGCCGCCGCCAGCGCGGCACAGCAACCTGCTGCTCCCGCGCCCACGACGATAACCTCGAACTCGCCCCCTTCCTCCGGCTCCAGCGAGATGCCCGCCAAACGCGCACGTTCCTGCCACAGCCTCTCCACCTCCAGCGGCGGCGTGTAGGTCAGGTCGGTGGTCAAAAGAAGCGTGGCGCAGCGGCCATAGTAACCCGTCAAGTCGTGCAGCGCGAGGCGTGTGCGACCTTGGGCCAAGCGGAACTCTCCTGCCGATTGCCAGAGCCACTCATCCTTCGGCGCGGTGCCGAAGACGGGTTTGGCGGGCGTCCCGTTGATGAGCACCTGAAACCGACCCGGCGAGTATTCTGGCTGCCAGTTCTTCGCTCGCACCCAAAGCCGATAGGTCGCCGGGTAGGGAATGTCCACCTCCACAAAAGCGTCCCGAACGGGCGTTCCGGCTCCTTTGGCCAACAGGTAGGCGGAACCCATGAGATGCACGAACTGGGTGTCCAGGAACCAACCACCGAACTCAGTGAAATCCGCGGCCTCAACCCAGAGGAAACCGTCCTGTACCATGCGAATCCTTCGTCCCGACGGTCTCGGAGCGGGAGCATCCCAACCCCCCAAGCCAACCACCAGGAGGGTTCCCCTTCCCATTGCCTTCAGAAAATCGCGTCGGTCCATGCTTCCACCTCCGGCATCAAGTAAGGAATGTTCCCATTATAACCTCCAAAGGGACCTCCGTCAAGGCCAAAGGCGGGAGGTGATTCGCAGGCGAGAAGGAAAATCAAGTTGATTAGGCCCCTTCATTGCAGAGGGCTTGGTCACATAGGAAGGAATTACCCACCCGAAGGCGAAACCTTTGGAGTACCGAAGCCCTGCTTCGGTGCACAGAACGAAGGAGAGGGAAAAAATGGGTGAGGCGAAAGTTGGCATTCAGTTAATCATCTACCGCGAACGGACGCAGAAAGACCTGGCGGGTGTGCTACGGGAATGTGCCACGGCGGGCTACGTGGGCATTGAGGCGGGCAATCTGTTCCAGATGCACGACCCGCAGCAAGTAAAGGAGGCACTGGCGGAAACGGGCCTGAAGGTCGCCGGGATGCACACCAATTACAACGGCGTGTCCACAGAGGCGCAGTTGGCGGAGCACTTCGCCTATCTGCAGGCGGTCAATTCGTCGTACCTGATTTGCTCCGGCGTGGCTCCGGGCAAGGGAATTGGCCGTTACGAAACGGCGGCGAAGACCTTCAACCGCGTGGGGGCGCGGTGTCGCGACGAAGGGTTGGTGTTTTGCTACCACAACCACGCCTGGGAGTTTGAGTCCTTCAACGGGGTAAAGGGCATCCATCGGCTCGCCGAATTGACCGACCCGGAACTGGTGAAACTGTGTGTGGACGTGTACTGGGTACACGTGGGCGGAGAGGACCCGGCGGCTTTCATCCGCCGCTATGCCAACCGCGGGGGCTACTATCACTTCAAAGACGGAGCCCCCGGCTCCTTTACCGAACTGGGTCGGGGTGAGGTGAACCTAACGGCGGCCAAGGACGCGGCTCTGGAAGCGGGCGCGGTGTGGATTGTGTATGAACAGGACCGCACGGACAAGGTGGTAAGGGATTCCATCGTGGAGAGCCGAGAGTACCTGCGCACTTTGGGGCTGTAAATGGCATTAGACGGTGGTCTTACAGGCCGCCAATGCCGGAAGCGGCGGGCAGGTAGAGGTTGAAGGTCAAATCCAGCAGCGTGCGTAGGAACCCAGCGGAAAACTCGCCCAGAATGAGTCCCAGGAAGAAGGGCAAGGCCGCTCGGTAGGCCTGCAGTCCACCGTAGCGCAGCAGGAGGGTCTTCACCGTCCAACTCAGGAACAGGGGAACCCACAGCCGCATCAGGGCGAAACTGCCCGCCACCAAGTACCCCGCCGGGTGGAAGGGCCACCAGACCCAATGGGTGCGCAGGAACATCAGCAGCAGGGTGAACGAGCAGCCGAACAGGTAAGCCAGCGTCGCCCCCGGCCGGGCCTCTTGCGGCAGGGCAATCCAGCGGGCTAACTTCCGCCAGGGGTCGTTCCCGAAGGCCCACAGGGCCGGTCCGGTGAACTTGGCGGATTCAAACCCGACCTGGTACATCACATGCAGAAGCAACCAAAAGGCGCAGAAAATGCCAGCCACGCTGGCCAAGACGATGACCCCGGTTAGCGACCGCAGGCCTATCCCACTGCGGTGTCCCAGGCGGAAGGCGTCTACGTGGGTTTGCAGGGGAAATTGGCGGTGGGTGCGGTTCATCCAGAAAAACAGGGTCATCACGGTCAGGTCGTACCGCGAGAAGGCCGAGGTGCCGCAGACCTGCCGCAGAATGTCATCAGCACCCCGCTGGTAGAGTTCGATGGTGGGCAGCCCCAACTCCGCCCGCAGGCGGGCGACGGTAAGCACCAGGGCGAAGAAAAGCACAAAATAGCCTAAAGCGGTCCAGCCGCTCATGCCTAAGAGCACCGCAAACCCCAATAGCAACCCGCAGCCGACCACAAATCCCCATACGGCCAGGGCGTAGGGCAGCGGTTCCTCGCGGTCGGCATTCCCTCCACCCCGACCCCATGCTGCTCGGAGGGCCTGTTTCAGGTGGACTCGGGCGGCCCAGAAGACGAACAGACACAGGCCGAAATAGGCTCCCGCCGACTGCTCGTTGACATAGGGGAACCCTCCCCATTCAAAACGCCCGAAAACTGCCGCCAGCACCATTTCCGCCCGGCTGAGCAGGAAAAAGAACCAGCAGGAAAAGCCCAACTGCAGTGGGAGCAAGAAAGTAAGGCCCAGAGCAAAGGGGAAAAAGGAGACCGGGATGCTGCCAGCCGCGCTCCAGGGCAGACGGGCCGCGCGATAGTAGCGGACGCCGATGGGCACCCCCGGAACCGCCGGATAGAGGCTGTGGGCCAGGTTCAGCAGTTGCAGCCCGGCGGCAGCGGCAAAGCCCACCCACAACCCTGGCTGCTGAAAAAGGGCCCGGGCCGGGTCGGTGGCCGCTAAGGGAATTTCGGCGATGGGGTAGGTGAGGCGTTCTGCGTCCCACTGGCGGCGGAACAGGGCCCCCAAGCAAAGCATGGTCAGCGTAAGCACCAGGGCAAACCCGCCCCACACAGCCACCGGTACGGCCCAAGCGGACAGGCGTTCCGGGGTGTAGAAGGTGGCATGGCCAGTGAACAGCGGCTTGAGCACTGCCTCCTCGTCTACCATTATGCCCTTCGGAAGGTAGGGGTGAATCCACTCCGCCCAGTGGTTCTCCGGCGTCGCGTAGCGGAAAACGTACACCAGGGTAGTGAAGAGGATTTGCAGTTGGTCATGTCCAGCCAGATTGGTGGCCACAACGACCATGAGGTAAACGGTGATAAGTTCTCCCCGGCGGAAGGCCCACCGGGGCCGCACCCGGCGCAGGAAGACGTTGCCGGCCAACAGCAACAGCAGCGTGGCTACGGCGTGAAAATAGAGGGCCGGGATGGTGGGACTGTCGGAGTAGCGCACAAACTCAATCTCCGTGAGCCACCAGACCTCAGCCGGAATAAGAACCAAACCCAACAATACCGCCCGCAGCGTGACCGGACGGGGGGAATCCCTTTCGACCTTCATGAATCCCTTTCCCAAGCCCGAACAATGCCTGTTCCTCCCTCCAGATTCGCGGCAGAAAGGAGGAATTCCTCCTCCGCTTGGTCCACCCACTTCCGTACTTCTCTGGAGAGGGTTTCGATTTTTCCACCTCGCCGGAAGCAGACCAGAGCCGAAGTCCGGGCTTTAACCGGTTCCCTTGCGTTCGCGTGGGGGTCTTGGGCTTTGACATCTCCGGGATTCTGAGGTATAATTTTCTCAAGTGATATATACCTTTTCCAGTATCCGCCTTGCTTCACGCCAGTAACCGAGGACAAGAAGGAAAGAGAACAGGGAAACAGGGAGCCGTGAAACCCAGGCACGACCTGAAAAGGGATTTGCCCAATCGTTGGGGGGAGGGGCAGTTGTTTGCCTTTTCGGGGTTGGACGGCCCCACCGATTGGAGCCACCCTACCACCGGCACCCTCCTGCCGGACCGTTTCGGCGTTCAGTTCCACACTCCCCAACCGCGCACCCTGTGGGTGGCGGTAGCGGTCAACGGTCAAGTTTCCGAACATCTGCCCGGCTGCGGCAGGGAACGCGAGTTCGCCAGCTGGGAGCCGCAGGTGGTCACCTCGGATTGTCTGCAGGCTTTCCTCTATCCCCGCGAGGCCCCAGAGGGTTTGCGCCTGCACGCCCTCTACCTTTTCGCTGACTGTTACACCATCCGAGGAGTGCTGGATGTGCTGAATCCCAACGGCGCCGAGGCCGAAGTGGTGCTTTACCTGATTTTGCAGGTGGAAGAGGCGATGGAAGTGGCCGAAGGGCAGCAAATCACCGCGGACACATTTTCCTGTTTGCTCACCGATGGGGCAGACGAATGGGCCGTAGTGGACGGGGCAGCAGAAGTAGTGGGCCTTTTAACCGGAGCAAGGCCCTTCGCCTCAGAGGGGGCAAATGTAAAATTCTGCGACCCCTCAGCGAACTCGGCGCCCTCTGGGGTAAGAGGTAAAGCCGGGAACGGTTACCACCGCCCGCGGAGGCAATACTTAGTCTATCGTCGTCCTCTCACTGCCGGCCGCCTGCATCTGGGGGCTTTCGTGTTGACCTTGACTCCGGAGGGGCCAGAAGAGGCCGTTTGGCGGGCGCGGAGGGCCCTGCACACCCCCAATTTGGTCCACCTGCGGCGGCGGCAGTTGGCCTTTTACCAGGCCCTGCCGGAACCGCTCACCGAAGTTCCTTCGCAACGGCGAACCTATTACAAGTCCTTTTCCATTTTGCGGGGCAACGTGGAGACTGCCCAGGGGCAAATCAAGTTTACCTGGGCCACTCCCGACCGTCTGCCCCACCGCCACCTGTGGCTGTGGGATTCCGCCTTTCAAGCCCTGGCCTATCGAGAGATTTCCCCCACCTTCGCCGAGGAAACTTTGAAAGCCCTACTCTCCGGACAGCGACCGGATGGTTTCCTGGCCCACTGCTTCCGTCCTGACGGCACCTCGGACATTACCCAGCCGCCCACGCTGGCCTGGGCGGTCTGGGAAGTGTACACCCGCCAGCCCAACCATGCCTTTTTGGAATACTGCTACCCCCGGCTGAGGGACTACTTGGAATGGGACTTCCTCCACCGCGACCGGAACGGAAATGGACTGCTGGAATGGACGCGGGGCGACGAATCAGGTATGGACAACTCGCCGCGATTTGATGGCGGTTGTGAGTTCGACGCGGTGGACTTCAACTGCTTTGCCCTGCGGGAGATGGAGCATTTGAAGCGCATTGCGGAGGCCTTGGGTTTGGCTGAGGACACCGCTGCCTGGCGCAAACGGGCCCAGGCCCTGCGGGAGCGCATTCGCGAGTTCTTCTGGGACCAGCGGGATGGTTTCTTCTACGACCGGCGCTTTGACGGGGAGTTGGTGCGGGTGAAGGCCGAATCCGGTTTCCTGCCGCTCTGGGCTGGGGCTGCGGATGTATCCCAGGCAGAGACCTTGGTCCAACACCTTCGGGCTGAGGAGGAGTTCTGGACGGTCTTTCCGGTGCCCAGCGTGGCCTGCAATGAACCGACTTACGAGCGCAACATGTGGCGCGGCGCGGTGTGGATTAACTACAACTACCTCCTCGCCCAGGGCCTCGACCGTTACGGTTTTACTGCTCTGGCCAGGGAATTGCGGCAGCGAACGGTAGAGGAAATCGCCCGCTGGTACGAACGCACGGGCACGGTGTGGGAGTTCTACGACCCGGAGGGGGAGGCTTCGCCGGCCGATTTGCCCCGCAAGGGCACCTGCGGGGCCATCAGGGACTACGGCTGGAGCGCAGCCCTGTTTGTACAAATGCTGTTGGAGATGGCAAAAGGAGAAAAGCCATGACTATTAGTTGGCGGTGGATGGTAGTCGGGGCAATATCCCAATCCCATGCAGAAACAAAAGGATGAAGGACTGGCGAACTCATGAGCGAGTTCTTGGCCGATTTGGAAAACTGCCAACTGTGTGAATGGCGCTGCGGGGTGAACCGCCTGGCGGGGGAGCGAGGAGTGTGTCGGCTCACCATCCCTCAGGTGGCTTCCGCCATGCTCCATCCTGCCCCACCCAGCAGTTATACCATTTTCATGGCTGGCTGCAACTTCAAGTGTCTGCACTGCCAGAACTGGGACATTGCCCATTGGCCAGACACCGGCGCGACCCTTCGGGGGGAGGTAGAGCCGGAGGCCATGGCCCGCGAGGGGCTGGCTTATCTGGACTCCTTAGAGGGCCAGTTCATCCGGGCCGACCGTCTGTTCTTTTCCGGCGGCGAGTCCACCTGCTCCCTGCCCTACGTGGAAGCAGTGGTGGCTGCGGCGCGGCAGCTCGACCCCGCGGTGAAGGTGAACTTCGACACCAATGGTTTCTTAACCGAGGAGTCGCTGGAACGAGTGCTGCGGTTCACCACCAGCATCACCTATGACCTGCGGGCAGTAAATGACGAAGTGCACCGGGCTCTGACCGGGGCGCCGGCTGCGCCGGTACTGCGCAACGCGGAAATTGTGGCCCAGCACAAGGAGAAACTGTGGGAGTTCCGCATTCTGGTAGTGCCGGGCGTCAACGAGGGTGAAATTGAGCCTCTGTGCCAGTTCTTAGCCGACCTCGACCCCACGCTGCCGGTGTGCTTTTTGGCTTTTCGGCCCAATTTTGTGCTGGAGCAACATTCAGGTGCTTCTTTAGCCCTGATGGAACGGGCAGTGCAGACGGCTCGGCAGGCAGGGCTGGCGAACGCTGAGTGGGCGGGAAGGCCGGGCTTGCGGGGAGAGATTACAGCGGCTCGGAACCCGCGCTACACCATGTCGGGAGCCCAAGTGGCCGGAGCCTATGCGGCCGCGGTCGGCTGCTCCCTGCATCCCCGGGACTGTGGGCACTGTGACCGAAACCAGCGGTGTCCGGTTAAGGGCTACCTCCCTCGCCGCCGGACCTGAGTAAATTATCTCGACAAGGTTAACTTTAATCCCGCCTGGCTTAAGTTCGTTTTGGAAAAGGTAATCCCGCCTTCTGGCCCAGAGTTCAAACTCGGGGCTACCTTTACCAA
>DTZQ01000039.1 GCA_012961305.1 Armatimonadota bacterium
CCCAGCACCCGCGCAGCGGCCTCCCTCTCCAGGGGCTTGAGTTCGGGTCGGTCCAACCCTACGGCCTGATCAGGGCTGCGGCTAAATGCCATTATACCACATTATCCCCTGTTTATCAAATGCAGGCAAACACGTTCACCCTTCCCCCGGCTCCACCCGCACCGCTACGTCGGTGGCGATGGCGGGCAGGGCAACCGACAATTGGCCGCCAGCCACCCGGACGGTCTGTCGAGCGGTGACCTCGCCCTGATAGGTGTCCCATATTTCCACCGTGTACTCTCCCTCGCGGAAGCCCCGCAGGGTCAGCACGCTGGGCGGTTGGGGGGTCGGTTCCTGCTTAAGCACCGCTACGCGGTGCCAGGTGTGACCCGGATGCTGAACCCAAACCAGGGCTCGGCGGTCGTTCTGCAAGCCGAAGGCCCGCAAGTGCGGTTTCCGCTGCCGCACCGCGCCCTTCAGGATGTAGGCCACGAACACCCAGTCCTTCCCCACGTTTTCTACCTTTACCCGGTGCCGTCCGGCGGGTACGGTCACCGTATAAGGGCCATCGTACTGCCGCAGGGTATCGTGTCGCTCGTCGCCGTCGGGGTCGGGCAGGTCTCGCTCTAAAACCGTCTCCCCGTCCAGCATGACAACGAGGTGCGCTCCACCATAGCCAGAGACCCCGTTCACCCAAACGGTGAACTCACAGGCCCGGGGCAAGTCCACCTCCAAGGTCAGCGGATTGTGCAGGTCGGGATGGTTGACCAGACCGTGCAGAATGCCCGCCACCTGTTCCTCCACCCTCACCTCCCCGTCGCGGGTGAGGGTCACTCTGGTGGGTCGATTGGCCGGGGAAGGTTGCCAGGAAACCGGCCCATTGGCGAAATGCAGGTCGGTATAGAGGGGCTTCGGGAGCGGGGCAGCGAAGGCAAATTGCGGCTCCTCCAGGGGACGGAATTGCTCCCGCGGAAAGTCCACTCCGGCCAGGAAACGGTGCAGGGCCGCGAAATGGTAGTAGAGGTCGTTGGGGTGGATGTGGTTGTCCCACCACCACAGCATAGCCCCTCCCGCGGCGCCGGAGAGCAGACTCCCCCACAGTCCGTTGTGCAGGCCGATGCCCGTGGGGTCAATTCGTTCCTCCCCTCCGCGGGCACTGGTGCCGAACTCACCTACGTAGTGCGGCTTGCCGTACTTGGCCTTGCGCTGTTGCCAGGTGGCCAGCGCTGCTGCCAAGTCGCGGGGCCCGTAGCAATGGGTCTGCACGTAGTCCATCTGGGGCAGGCGGTCAATCTCCGGCTTGCCCCCGCTGCCCGCGAAACTGGTGGTCTGGAGGTGCTTCCAGGGGTCAATTCGCCGCAGGTAGTCGCTCATCTGGGCGTGCCAATCGCGCACCGCCTCCGGCCGGTAGGCCCGGGGCGAAACGATGTCCACTTCGTTCCAGAACTCCCAACTGAGCACGTGAGTACGGTAGCCGTAGCGGGCCACCAGGTAGCGGAGTTTGTTCCGATAGAGCCGCCGCATGGTTTCGTTAGTCCAGAACTCTTCCGGCTCCCGCAGCGGCCCGCCGTTGGCTGCATTGTGGGGCGTTTGCTCCCAGAAGGAGTACACTCCGTCCTGGGCGCGGCGCAGTTCGTTGAAACTGTCCAGGCAGAGCATTACGTACAACCCATACCGCTCCGCCAGGTCGAGCACGTAGTCTAACCGCCAGGCGTTGGCCAAATTAAACTTCCCCACCCCATAGCGGTCGGCAGGTTCGCCGGTGGTTTCCAAGGCGAAGGTCGTCCAGGCCGGGCCCAACCAGACCCGAAAATAGTTGCCACCGGCCTCTCCGTAGCGGGGCAGCCATTGGTCGTAGTCAAAGGTGCCCCCACCGCGGGCCCAGCAGACGTTCGCGCCCAGGGGGAGGTAAGGCGTGCCCTCGTCGAAAGCAAAGTAGCGGGGGTCGTCTCGGCTGACCCGCACGTAGCCGGGGTCGGCGGAAGGAATGCAAGTGAAGGCCACCGGAGCAGAGGTCACCGTTTTACCCGTGCGGTCGCGGGCGGTGACAGTGAGGGTGTAGCGGCCCACCTCCGTCGGGGCGAAGCGCAACCGCCAGCCGGGCTCGCCCCGGGGAACGAGCACCTCCCGGCCAGCCCGGCGCTGGCGGGTGTAATCGCGCCAGAAGAAAGCGGGCACAGTGAGGGTCTGGCCGCTGGGAGTGGCGAAATGGCCTTCCACGTCAATCTCCTCTGGGTCGAAGGCATTGGTGTAAGTGGCGGCCAAGTCGAGGACAAACTCAATTTTCCCGTAGCGGGGCACCTGGGTCCTATCGGGCACCACGCCCCCCAACTGCAGCGGCCGGTCGTCGCAGAGGGGAGGTTGGGTG
>DTZQ01000040.1 GCA_012961305.1 Armatimonadota bacterium
CCCGCCACTGTGGCGGGCGTACTTAGACGCGGTACGTTATTTTGGCCTGGATGGCTGGTTTACCTATGGCCGCGTTTCCTTCCGCACCAAGGGCGATGAGCGCACTTGGGAGCGGAAAATAATCCGCCGCACAGACGACCGCTTCGTGGTGCGCACCATTTGTCACACTCCGGCTGGCGACCTGTGGCAGGAGGTAACCTATTATCGGACCGACCCGCCCACTACCACCCGAAAATGGATTAAAGACCTCCCCACCGATTTTCCCAAACTGCGCTATTTCTTCCCCCCAATGGTGGGCTACGACCCAACCCCATTGCAAGAGCAAAGGCAGGAAATTGGCGAGGACGCGGCCTTGGGGGCAGGGGTGGGGGTGCCGGGGTTGCAAAACCTGTTCGGCTGGTTTGACGGCGGCTTAGAGGCAGCCACTTATGCTTACTACGACCACTACGACCTTCTGCGGGAGTTCGTGAGTTGGCAGGAGGCGCAGGTCCTGCGTCAGGCGGAAATGATTCTGGAGGCCCGGCCGGACTTCTTCCTGTTGGGCGCGTCGGGCCTGTGGACTATGCAGTCCCCAAAAACTTTCCGGGACTTGAGCCTGCCGACCCTCAAGAAAATCACCCGGATGTGCAAAGAGGCCGGGATTCCCTCCTTCCTACACAGTTGCGGCAAACAGCGGGAAATGATAGAAATCCTGGTGCGGGAGACGGACTTGAACGTGGTTAATCCTCTGGAACCTCCCCCGATGGGAGACTGTGATTTGGCGGAAATAAAGCAGAAATTCGGGGATAAAATCGCCCTCATGGGCAACTTGCACACCACGAAAGTAATGCTGCACGGCACGCCCGAGGAAGTGGAGCAGGCAGCACGAGCAGCGATAGAAGCGGCGGGAAAGAACGGGGGATTTGTGCTTTCCACCGGCGACCAATGCGGGCGGGACACTCCGGACGAAAACATCTTCACCTTGGTCCGCGTGGCCCGCGAGTACGGACAGTATTGAGAAAGAGGAGGTCTTGGCAAAACGGGCCGAATGGGGTATACTTAGGGGAGAGAGTGACGATGAGCATTGCGGAGCAAGTGAAGGAGGCGGGAGTGGTGGGAGCCGGCGGGGCTGGTTTCCCCACCCATGTCAAGGCTGCCTCTAAAGCCGATACGGTCATTGCCAATGGAGCCGAATGTGAGCCCCTGCTGCACAAGGACGGGGAACTGATGGCCCGCGAAGCGGCACAAGTGGTGCGGGGCCTGCAACTGCTGATGGAGTCCACCGGAGCGCGGCGGGGTATCATCGGGATTAAGGAGAAAAACCGCCAAGCGGTGGCGGCTATGGAGGCTGCCGTAGCCGGGACGGATGTGGAAATACACCCTCTGGGGGCCTACTACCCCACCGGAGACGAATACATCCTGGTGTACGAAACTACCGGGCGGCTCATTCCTCCCTTGGGCATTCCTTTGGAAGTGGGGGTGGTGGTGAACAACGTGGAGACGCTCTACAACCTGGCCGCCGCGGTGGAAGGACAGCCAGTTACCACTAAAGTGCTCACGGTCAACGGGGCGGTACGCCAGCCAGTTACCGTGCGCGTGCCCCTGGGGGTGAGTTTTCGCGAGGTGGTGGAACTGGCCGGCGGAGCAACCGTGGATAGGGTGGGCATGTTCGTGGGGGGGATAATGATGGGGCCGCTGGTGTTCGACTTGGAGGCACCGGTCACCAAGACCACCACCGGGCTGGTTGTCCTGCCCGCGGAACATCCTTTAGTAGAGCGCATGAGCCGTCCGGAGCGGGCCAGGCTGCGCATCGGCAAGTCCGCCTGTGACCAGTGTTCCTACTGCACGGAGTTCTGCCCTCGTTACCTCCTGGGCTATGCCGTACAACCGCACAAAGTCATGCGCAATCTGGGCTTCACCGTCCTGGAAAGCGAACTCTGGACCCAGTGGGGACAGTTGTGCTGTGAATGTGGGCTGTGTAGCCTCTATTCCTGCCCGGAGGATTTGTACCCCAAAGAGGCCTGTGTGAAATCCAAGCGCGATTGGCAGGAGGCCGGGCGGGAATGGAGCGGGCTCCGGGAGGTCACCCCCCATCCGCTGTATGCCAGCCGTCGGGTGCCTGTGCAGCGGTTGATTCGCCGCCTGGGAGTGGCCGAGTACGACCGGCCGGCCCCCTGGTTGGAAGCGACCGTTCAGCCGGAGCGCGTGTGCCTGCCCCTCCAACAGCACCTCGGGGCCCCGGCCGAGCCGACGGTACGAGTGGGCGAGCGGGTGCAAGTGGGCCAGAAAATCGCCGTCGTGCCAGAGGGGGCCTTGGGAGCTCCCCTGCACGCCAGCATAGATGGCCTGGTGACCCAAATAGACGAAGCGGTGGTGATTGAGAGAAAAGCATGAACGACCAGAAGGCAATTGGCTTGTTGGAGTTGACCAGCATTGCGAGCGGTTACGCCGTGGCCGATGCTGCGCTGAAGGCAGCGGAAGTGCAACTGCTGGTGGCCCGGACGATTTGCTCGGGCAAATACATCGTCCTCTTAGGCGGGGAGGTGGCAGCGGTCACCGCCAGCGTGGAGGCAGGCGAGCACGTGGCCGGCGCGGCTTTAATTGAGCGTACCATCATCCCCAATGTAGACCCCTCCCTCTTTCCGGCCCTCGCCGGGGCTACGGTGGTGGAGAAATTGGAGGCTCTGGGCATTATCGAATCTTTCTCCGTGGCTGCCCTAATTGAGGCGGCCGACGCAGCGGTGAAAGCCGCGCCGGTCACCCTGGTGGAAATCCGCCTGGCCATGGCCTTGGGGGGCAAAGCCTTTGTAACCCTGACCGGGCCGGTAGATGCGGTGCAGGCGGCCGTAGAGGCGGGAGCCGGCCTGTGTGCAGAGCGGGGCCTGTTGGTCAATAAGATGGTCATCCCCCGTCCCCGGCCGGAATTGCTGCGGGAAATGGTGTGAGAACCCGGAGACCGTTCGGCAGCGCTCAAGGGGTAAAGTCCCCTATTTCTGTCGGAATTTGCGACATTTTTCCCCAGAGTATTCGACAGGTATTCTTTAGGTCCCCTGCCTACCTATGGCTATTAGTACTCACCCTTCAACGCTCAGTAGCCTTCACCGCAGAGACACCAAGGTCGCGGAGAGTAACTACTCAGCCGGTTCATCCTGATTGACCGGAATGAA
>DTZQ01000041.1 GCA_012961305.1 Armatimonadota bacterium
CGAATCAAGCGCTCCGGGTCTACCCCGATTTCCTCCAAAGTTAATTCGCGCATGGTTAACACCTCCTCAAACATCTGCTCATGCAAAAGTAGCAGGTGGGGTACGTACTGCGGGTAATCAGTCGCGTGGTCGAGCAAAAACTCCACCAGTTCCCGCTCCTGTACCCCTTTGGCGACCATCAAGAGCGGCAGGGTAGATGGCTCTATCGGCAGACCGTTCAAGTCAATCAAAAAGGTGGGAAACCCATCCAGGGTTCCCCCCTGCACTCCCGGTCCGAGGTCCTCCGCGGCGGCCAACTGCGCCCCCGTCGGACGAGATACCTCCCCGGCGAAACGCGAGGCCACCAGCCAGAGCGTCAGATCGGGCCGGTCCCACAGGGCCTCTCGCAGTTGGTAGAGCAGGGCATAGGATTCCAACTGCACCAAATCACGCTGTCCCGCTGTGTCCTCCGGACCTTTGTACTCTACCAAAGTGGTAATGCCCAGATAGTTGAAAGGATGCGGCAACGTTACCTGTGGGTCGCGCCGAATGAGAATCAAATCTACTCGGGGCGGCATTTCACCCAGGGGAACCTCCTCCTCGACCTGAAGCCACTCTCCGTACTCCTGCCGCAGGAACTCTGCCAGAAAGGGATGCCAGTAAACTGCCATGCCCGTTTCCTTTCCTAATTCGCCAGCGTCGAAGACTTTCCTTGCGATGCTGCAAAACCCCTTCCCTGTTTATCGCCTTTTTACATTCTTCGCCAGAGAAGCCTACTTTCCTCCTCCGGGCCGCAGCAGCACCACATCTGTCACCTCGAGGGGGAGGGTGACCGTGACCGTCTCCTCTCCGCGCACGTAAGCCAAGCGCCCCTGACGAGCGCTCTCTACCCGGTGGAAGGGACGCGGCTGGCGGATGGTGACTCGCAAGCGGGGACAGGGCCGCGGGCGGTAGTTGACGAGTACCACTGCCGTGCCAGCCTTCCCTTCCAGCAGGCAGGCTTCCACCAGGGGGTCGGAGGTGACCACGTCTCCCTGCACTCCGGCCAGGCCCACCGGATAAAGGAGCAGGCGATGCACAGCCCGGTCGAAATCGGTGGGCAGGAAGTGGCACATCGCCCCCGGCGATGGACTTCGGTCCCAGGGCCGGAGGGGTATCGCCGGACGCACGTAGGCGGCGCCGGGGAACGTCGCCACCAACAGGGCAGTCCCACGCCCGTAGCGGTTAAACACCACTGCCGGTGAACCATCGGCAAAGGTCCCCCAGACTGAGGGAGGTGGCGAAGCATCCGCGGGCCCTCGGGCGCTGGCTAACCGTAACCTCTGCCGGAAGGCCAGTGCAGGGAAGGTGCGTGTCCTGCGCTCCCCGGGGAAGCGAAAAGTCACCGTGTCCAAAGGGCTCAGGCGAGGAAGGTGTTGCTTGGTCATCAGTAAGGTATTGCGTTTCTCCAGCGACTGCTCAACCACGCCGTAAACCTCCGCCAAACCGGGGTTGGGCGCACCAAATTCGTTCTCCAGACCCCCACCGGCGACGGAGAAGAGCGTCCCTCCCCGGCGTACCCAGGTGCAAATGGCCCGAGCCGCGTCGGAACGGAGGTGGTCGGCACAGAGGTACAGCACCCGGTAACGGTCGAGCCACCCTTCCACGCAGTCGTCTTCGCTGAGGAAATCCACGGCTATTTGCCCCTGGCGGAGGGCGTAGTAGAGGCATTTCCGCTCCTGGTTGTAGGCGGGCGTTTCGTCCCACAGGTCGGTAGTACCCGAAATCAGCAGCGCCACCCTGGCCGGGCGCAG
This sequence comes from Armatimonadota bacterium, assembly GCA_012961305.1. Taxonomy (GTDB): domain Bacteria; phylum Armatimonadota; class UBA10988; order UBA10988; family DTZQ01; genus DTZQ01. Next base: position 1,773 of record DTZQ01000041.1, read on the forward strand.
GCGGGCTGGGTACACTACCTCCTCTACGGCCCCAAGTTCGTGCAGGACTTCGTAAATCGCCCGCCACATCGCCAAATCCTGATGGCGAACGTAGTTTTCTGTGTAGGCCAGCACGATGGGGTCCACACAGTAAAGGTTGAACAGTTTCGCTCCGTGGCCCAGGGCGGTGAAGAAACTGCGGCGGAAATCCCCGGGAGTGTTGGGCGGCGAATGGGGCATGATGTACCACTTAATCGGCAGGTCGTGGTATTTCGCCCCACAGCGAAGGGCATCGGTTATGTATCCGACGACCTGGACGCTCAGTTCGGGAATGCCCCAGACGTAATCCTCCAGCCAGGGCAAGGTCATAGCGCCTCGCTTGAAAACGCGAACGTAGGTCTCCTCCCGCGGCCAGTAGTAGGGGTGCGGCGAATAGTTCGCGCCCACCAGCACCCCCGGCGGAAAGGCCGCCTCTATGGCCTTCGTTTGGGCCTGCAGCGCGGCAATGCCCCGTTCGATGCGAAACTGGTGTGAATACCACCACAAACGCGGGTTGGCTTCCCGGCCCTCAAACTCCAGTTCCACTGTGCTCCAGTCAGTCGCTCCCACGTCGCCTGGGGTAAGCCCCTGTGCCTGGAGCCAGTTGCGAAAGGCGGCATCCGTCTGTGGCGACTTTTGCAGGCCCGGCAGGCTGATTTCGTCCCCCAGTTTCACCGCCCGCACGTAGTCTATTCGCCCTTCCCGGCGGAGTTGCTCGGCCCACTGACGCAACTGTTCCGGGGTTCCGCTGCGGCGCACGAGGGTGGTACGGCGGCGAGGCAGACGGCGAGTTTGAACGAGGTCTGGCCGGTTCGCTCCGGGCTCATCGTTGAGGGTGTTGGCTCCCAGAGCCAGGGCCAAATCCAGGGCCAGTTCTCCGGCCCGACCGGGCAGGCGGCCCGGCTGCCGCATCCCACTGCTGGTGCCGCTCAGAAAACCCCAGACCGGGATTTTGGTCGGCACTCGGCCCCGCCGGGGCAGGCTCCGCACAAAGGCCAACAACCGCTCCAGCACCTCCTCCCGAGTGAGGATTTCCCCCCCAAGGCGCACATTCCCCGGCACAGCGAAGACCGCCGTTGGGTCGTCCGGCTGCTCTATTTGTACCACTTTGCTGACCCGCAGTTCGTTTCCCTCGGTCGGCGTTCCCCACTCGACCCGCAGGCGACAGCCGGATGATACACTCTCCGGCGGATGGAGGGTGGTGAGGCGGAGGGTGTTTTCGTTGAGGGAATCCAAACGACTGCCAATTTCGACCCAGGGGGTGCTGGCCCCCGGTGGCAGCCATTCCTCCTTCGGGGGGCGGTCCTGGGAACAGACCCCGTCTCTGCCCAGAGGACTGCGGCGCGGCCAGCGGCGCAGATGCACCCAATAAGGGGAATGCTCTGTGACCTCCAACTTGACCAGTACCGGCTCCCGGTCGGTGTTCGTGAGCCGCAGAAACAGGTCTCCCCTCTGGGTGAGCAGACCGTCGAAGGGAAGGTAACGCTCTTTCTTCAGCCGCTCCTCCAGGTCCGCCGAGTCCGAGGTGAGCAAGACCAGGTCAAGGTTGCGCCGGGCGGCTGGCTCAGGCTGAGGGCCTTTGGTCAGCATTAGCCGGGCGGGACCAGCCCTCAGTTCCACCTGGGCCTCTACCCCCTCCCAAACGATGTTGTCTCCCCCGCCCCAGGGATACCAAACCATCGCCTGTTGCCCCCGGCCGAAGGGCCACACTTTGGGGTTTTCCCTCCGCCCGTAGAAGCGCTCAAACACCGTGCGTCCGCCCTGTTCGAGGCGAACTCCAAACTCCGCGGAGTAGCCGTAGGGCAGTTCGTAGCGCACTAAAACGTGGTAACGCCCGGCCTGGGGAATGTTCACCTCCGCCACGGCCACCGATACCTCCCCCTGCTCCGGCGCCCCGAGGAAGGCTTGTCGGGAGAGGAAAGTGTTGGCCCATCCGGCGCAGAAGTAGTTCTCCCCCCACTTCCCCACGCGCCAATCGCCCTGCACTACTCGAAAAGTTTCCGCTTCCACCACGAGGGGAGGTAGGTGCCCAGCGGCCCCTTCTCCCCTCAGCCCTAACCACCAATTCAAAGCCAGCAAGTACCACATCGCTTCCTCCTCCCCGCCCTATTTCTCCGCCCCGCTCGCCTTTCCTGCCGGATAAGCGTTTAGCCATTAGCGGTCAGCGCCCAGTTCTTGGCCTATGGCTTATCGCCGGCCAAAAGCAATAGGCCAACTGAGGGCTTGAGAGGATTCTCCTCCCCCAGGAAGGACTCGGCGAAGGGGCAGCGAATTAAAACCGAAACGGTTGGAAAAGGCGACCACATACATAGCGCACCGTTGTCTAAATTCGCGTACCCTTGGGAGTGCCCAAGCCGTGCTTCGGCGCGAAAGCGGGGCTTTCGCACTCCAGAGCAAGTGTGCGAGGGGAGCAGAACTATGACCCTGAGAATTGTGGGGTGGCTGATGCTGCCGGTGCTGTTCGCCGCTGTGGGTTGCGGACGGCAGGGGAATGCGCAGGAGCAAGAGGTCGAACCGCAGGACTTCTGGCTGGGGGCGTATTTGGGCGAGCAGAAAATCGGATTTTCCCACTTTGCCCTCCAGCCCATTGAACATGAGGGCCAGCCGGCCGTGTTGCTGGAGTCGAGCAGTTTCACCCGGGTGGCCATGATGGGGGTGGCCCTGGAGCAGGACATCTCCCTGACCATGCTCTCCGATTTGAACTACGCCCCCCTGAAGTTGACCTTGACCATGCGTTCCGGAGAGCGAACCCTGTCCGTAGTGGCCGATTTCTTCCCTGACCGGGTGGAATGTCAGGTCATCTCTCAGCAGAACACCACGAAAAAAACCGTAGCCATTCCCGAGGGTGTTACTCTCATTGCCGATGAGCACGCCCTGTTGGGCGAGCGGGAGATGGAGCCGGGCGATAAAATCGAGTTCTACTGGTTCAATCCGCTGAACCTGCAAGTGGAGCAGGCCCGTTTGGAAGCCCTGCGTCGCGAACCCCTCACCCTGCACGGCCAGACCTATGAGGCCTTAGTCGTGCGGCACACGATGCCCATGGCTACCAGTCTGCTGTGGCTGGACGAAAGGGGAGAGGTGCTGAAGGTTCAGAGCCTCATGCAGTTGACCTTTCTGCGCGAGCCCAAAGAGGTGGCCATGCAACTGCCAGAGGAAGTGGCCCAGCGGGTGGACATCGCCCGGTTGACGGCCGTGCACCCTGACAAGCCCATTCCCAATCCCCGCCAGTGCCGCCGCCTCAAACTGCGGGTGCGGGGACTGGAGAACCTGGACCAGGTGCCCAGCGATGAATGGCAAACCCTCACCCCGGGCGAGGAAGGTGAACCGGCGTTGCTGACCATCACCGCCCGCGAGTACGGGCCCGAGGAGGCAACCGATTTGCCCCTGAAGGGGCCGGAGTTGGAGCAATGGCTGAAACCCGGCCCTTACGTGGAGGCTGACCATCCAGACATCAAAGCCCAGGTGCAGGAAATTATAGGGGAAGAGACCAATGCCTACCGCGTGGCCACCGCGATTCAGCGCTGGGTGCACGACCGCGTGCAGTGGCAGATGAACATCGGCATCTTCCGCTCCGCTGTGGACATCCTCCACGACCCGGCAGGTGTCTGTCGGGATGCGGCAGTGCTCTACACCGCCCTGGCCCGCGCCGCCGGACTGCCCACGCGCATCTGTGCCGGGTTGGTTTACACCCAGGGTGCCTTCTTCGGCCACGCTTGGGCAGAAAGTTACCTGGGCCGGGGCTGGGTGCCCTTTGACCCCACTCTCTCCTCCGAGTTTGTGGACGCCACCCACCTCAAACTGGCACAGGGCGAGTACACCTGCCTGCTCACGGTCCTCAAGGCGCTGGGCACCCTGGAGGTGGAGATAGTGGAAATGCAGGAAAGGAAGTAGATTCCAACTGCGAACCTAATCTAACTAAGTCACCCTAATAATGACTGATGAGTCAGGTTGACTCATAACGAGAAAGGTTTTCTCGTACCTGGTATTGAGAAGTGAAGATTGGTAAATTGGTGTTCAAGCCTCGGCTTGGAGGCTAATTTGACCCCAAAGGGACTGTCTTCAATTCGTACAGTACATGGTTGCATGAGACCGTCAGAACGGGACTGATGCCAACGGTTGGGACTGCTCAACCAGGACTCTAGTTGCATATCGAAGGAGTTATCAACAGAGAGCGAATTACCTAAAAATGTCCAACTTTGTCTCACTTTTTAGGAGCAGTTGATAAACAGTTTCTCACCACGACTTATCGCTATAGTTTAATTTGTATGTTGGTTATTCGATAGTGTTTACTTGCTCAATATACAATTGTTAAGAGAACGATAAATGAATAATATATATGTTGGAAATCTGGCTTATACTGTGACAGAAGACGAACTCACAGAGTGTTTCGGAGAATATGGGGAAGTTATAAAGATCAATCTCATCACTGACAAGTTTTCTGGTCAATCGAAAGGTTTCGGTTTTGTTGAAATGGCGAAACAAATAGACGCTGAAGAAGCGATTAAGGCGCTTAACGGCTTTTTACTGAACGGAAGAAATCTGAAAGTGAATATGGCTCGCCCACGCGAGGATCGTCCCTCAAGGAAACCCAGGTATTAAGGAACTCGGAAAAAAAATAACGAGCACAAAAAGATGAAGGTGATGCCTTTGTGCTGCGTTTTCAATATGTTTATCTAGAGGGTTTCCCTGAGGGAAGAAGTCTAAAACGTAAGCGTATTCCTCCATAAGCTCTGGTTC
>DTZQ01000042.1 GCA_012961305.1 Armatimonadota bacterium
CTTGAAGCCTGACAATCCTCGTTTCTTTGTCGTGCGTTATGATGCATTGATGGAATATGATGAAGAAGGAAACTTCGTGGGAGTGCGTGCGGTCATTAATGGATTTACGATGCCTTCAATCCATTGGATTGAAGTGGACTCGCATGGCAACATCTACTGGCTGGACTTCAAGGCTGACCATTTGGACGTGATGATGGCACCGGTGCCGAAGAGCCATGAATGAAAGGCACGGCTTACTAATGCCAACTGAAAGCGTGCGTCTGCTATTTTTCCTCCGCCCTTGAGGGTGCCTACCGTTGGTCAACCTGCGAGCCAGTACAGTCATGGTCCGCCTTCCTCTCCCTTTCACTGGGTTGGTCAGCCGACCTCCGTTAGTAAAGGGACGAAAAGAGGGACATTACCAGACCTACTACCTCCGACAAGAGGGAAATTGGCAGAACTTGTATCTGACTTTGATTCGGCCGCGGTAACTCCGTTGGCAACGCGGGGAGTTAACAAGGGCCTTGCCTCCCGAACCTCGGCTTTCACCCACCAAATCGGGCCAACTATTCTTCCTTCAACAACACCACCTCGTCTAAGAGAAGCGTCGGTGTACCCTTGGTTTCCTTCGGGTCCACGGTGAAGTACAGCGTGGTCGCCTGTGCTGGGTCTAAGTGGTCGTTGCGGTCGGAGGAAGTGGGGGCCAGTTGGAAACGGCGCAGCAGGGCCGTGTATTCCTTCCAGCCATCTCCCGGTGCGAGAAATAGTGGACTGCGATATTCAGAGCCGTCGGCCTCTTTGGCTCCTATCCACAGTTTCGCCGGCCCGCCTTCCACCCGCACCCGTACCCGCACCCCATCCGCCCGCGTTAGAGCCGGCCAGCGTTTGTACAATACCGCCGCATGTTGGGCTGCCAGCCGCCACTTGAGGACTCCCTCGGGAGCGGGTTCGATGGTGCTCTGGGCCAGGCCGAGGGAGAGAGTCCGCCAGCCGTTCGAGGTGTTGTCGAAGGTGTCTTGGGCCACTGGTTCGGGGCGAAACGTCGGCCGGTCGCGAAACCCCACCCAGTAGCGGCCAAGGCGGTAGAGGCGGTCCATAGGAGGGAGTTTCTCCGGTTGGCGCGTTACGTACACCCCGCTCAGGGCTTCCTCCGCTCGACGGCGTAACTTCTGCGTTTCGGACCCTTTGCTCACCTCCCACCAAGCCGTACTGTCCGTGCGCCGTCCGGTGAGGACGAACAGCATGTCTCCTACCGTCGCGTCGTCGGTGTGGATGATGGCGTCCAGCGGCGTCTCCCGGTCAAGGAACGTGGCCAGCACCTGGGCATCGGGACGATATTCGCCCTCGCCCCAAACCATCCCCTTCCCGAAAATCAGCATGAGGCAGGCATGAGGTGCGGTGAAACTGGGCAGGACCAGAAACCGCTCGAACCGGGCGTAAATGGGCAGGGGCAGCAGGGTTAGAGCCAGCACCCCTGCCAGGCGCAGTCGAGTCGGCTGGGGAGGCAGAAGGCGCTGCAAACCCAGGGCGGCCAGAAACGACCACAGGGCAATGGTGTGTCCGAAGAACCGCCCTCCGTAGGTGAGTAGAAAAGGCGCAAATCCCACCCACATCCACAGGTAAAGGGCTGAGCGCGGCTGTCGGCGGTCGAGGTGCTTGAGGCCGTACAGGGCGGCCGGAATGAAGACCAAGTGGACGTTTTGCAGGGCCAGAGGCCCCACAGGGATAAGGCGCTGGGGCGCGGACAGGTCCACCCGGGAGGCATAAATCCAATCGGCATAGGTCAGCACGCGGGTGAGCCAAGGAAGGTACAGCAGTACCGCCAGGCCCACCACTTCGCCCACCAGCCGCCGATAGTCCTTAAACCGCCAGGCGAACAGCAGCAAGCCCAAGACCACGAACCAGGGCACTCCCAAGTGGGTGTAGAAAATGGCGGTCAGCAGGAAAATGCTGGCCCACCGCCGCTGGGCCAACACAGTCACCATCAGCACCGGCAGCAGGATTTCCACCAGACAGGCGGCAATAATCATCACCATCAGCGCCAAGTGCATCAAATCCATGCTGGCGATGAGCAGGGTCAACAGGGCCAGACGGGAGGAACCCGAAATCCAGCGGGCGGCGTACCAGGTCGTAGTTAGCGAGGTAGGATAGAAGAGGGCCTGCAGCAGCCGAGCACCTTGAATGACGTCTCCGGAGGGCCAACTGACCCCGGCTAAGAGCAGGTGAAGCAGCGGCGGATACAAATGCGGCCTTCCCGTGGGAGCCAATTCCCACCAGTCCCACCCCGGCACCTGGCCCGTCTCCTGGATGACTTTGGCGATGGAAAGGTGATACCACATGTCCACCACGTGGGGTTGGAACTGGTGGCGAAAGGCGAAGAAGACCGCGGCGATGACCCCTATGTAGGCCAGAGCAACTTTATCAAAAACGTCCCAGTGCCACTTGGGGGCATCCTTCATTTCCCCACCACCTGCTTTCTCCCGGGTAAGCATCCAGCCGTCAGCCCTTCCTTCCAGAGATTCGGAGAAAATTGGAGCAATTGGGACTTAGGTCTCCCTCACTTAGCCACTTCATTGGGGGTAGCCGGCGGGGACTGTATTCGGTACTTCAGCAGCGTCCAGACCGCCTTGGCTCCATCGCGCAGGTAGCGCAGTTTCTTGCCTGCGGCCGGCGGGCGTGGCTGGTAGCGGACGGGGACCTCGCAAATTCGCTCCCC
>DTZQ01000043.1 GCA_012961305.1 Armatimonadota bacterium
AATATCGCCCCCACCAGGCGGTCTGCGTCCCACACCAATTTACGGTACAGGGGCCGGGCCTCGTTGCTGAGCACCTGCACCTCCCGGCCGTCATCCTCCCACTGGCCGAAACTGGCGCCGTAGAGGTTCAGCACATTGAGGATGTTCATCCGCAGGCTGCCGGGGTAGTGAACCTCCTGCCCGGCCAAATTGGCCCCGGCCACGCGGCCTTGCTCCACCGCCGTGGGGTGAACCGGATGGACGGTGGGCTCGCCAGTCAGCAAATCGGGGCCTTGGGCTACGTCGCCGGCCGCGTAGATGTACGGAAAGTTCGTCTGACAGCGGTCGTTGATGAGAATGCCCCACTCGGTCTGCAACCCAGAGCCTTCCACGGCTCCCAAATTGGGCCGGACGCCCGCCGCCATAATCACCAAATCGGCGGTCAAATCGCGACCGTCGGACAGGCGCACGTTCTTGCGCCCATCGGCCCGCAGGCCAATTTCGGTGACCGTGGTCTGGGTAAAGACCGCCACCCCCCGCTGCTTCAGCCACTTTTCCACCAGGCGGGCGGCTGGCTGGTCCAACATGCGGGGCAGCACTTGGGGAGCAATTTCCACCAAGTTCAACTTCCAGCCCCGCTTGGCCAGGGCAGTGAGGACCACAAGGCCGATGAAACCTGCGCCGATGAACACCACCTCCGCCTCCTCCGGCGCGCCCACCAGAGCCCGGTGGGCGTCGTCCAGCGTCCACAGGTTGACCACTCCGCGCAGGTCGGCACCAGGCAGGTCTAACGGCTGGGCGGTGGAACCCAGGGCCAGGAGCAACTGGTCGAACTCCACCGCGGTTCCGTCGTCCAAAAGGACTTTCTTCTCCGCCGGCTGGAGGCTCGTCACCCGCTGGCCGAAGATGGTTTCCACGCCTAAGGTAGCGAAATATTCGTCGCTGCCTAAATAGAGTTGCTCCTCAGGAATGTCCCCGGCAAGGAAGTAGGGCAAAATCATACGGGCATAAGGCGGTTCCGCGGAGATCAGGGTAAGGGAGGACTCGCCTCCGTCCAGTTCCCGCATCGTCTCCACCGCGGCCAGGCCCGCCGGTCCCGCGCCTAAGATAATGGTTTTCGCGGCCATAAGAGAAACCTCCCCAATAGGCAGTCAATCCTCAGCCCTCAGCAGGCCTATCCCTCTGGGCAACGGGACGGTTTCCAAATTGCCAAATTTCCAAGTGGCCCCGTTGCCAAACCACAGGTTGACCGCTAATGGCTGAAGGCTTACAACGAGATTCTCAGCAGCGGCTCGCCTGTTCCTCCAAATAGGCAGTGTGCACCTTCTCCGCCCAGGCTGCCACCCAGTCCACCGTCCTTTCCTCCGTCAGTTCAATGGCTTGGGTGGGGCAGACTTTCACACAGGCCGGGTCACCGTTACAGAGGTCGCACTTGACGGCTTTCTGAGTCTCCGGCCGGTAGAACACGGTGCCGAAGGGACAGACCAGGGTACACAGGGCACAGCCGACGCAGACCTCCTCCAGCACGACTTTGGCCCCCGTGGCGGGATGGAGGGCAATAGCATTGACCGGGCAGGCGGTCACACACCAGGCTTCCTCGCACTGGAAGCAAGTGTAGGGTGCGTAACTGGCCTCTTCGTCGAAGATGTACACCCGCATGAGGGAACGCGACGGCTGGAACGTTCCCGTCTGCACCCAGGAACAGGCCAGCACACACTGCATACAGCCAGTACAGCGTTCAGGGTACACGCGCAACAGTTTAGCCATCCAGGCGCCCTCCCTTCTTCCCAGGTCAGGACAAAATGCTGCCCTACTTGTTCGCCTTCCCCTTCCCGATTCCTTCTGGCCCGAGAAAACAATTCACCTCCGCCTCCACTCAGGGGGTTGACAACTGTTCAACAATGTAGGATAAGATAATGACTGGTGAGGACCAAGGAGTTAAGGGACGGGAGACCGGAGACCGAAGACCGGCCAGAAAGCCCCTGTCCCCCGTCTTCGGTCCCCGGTCAGGCAAAAAGCGAAGTGTAAGACCATGTTCACCCGACGTTTGGGCGTGCTTCTTTTCCTGTGGGCCAGCAGTTGCGTGGAGCCGGCCGAACTGCGGTTGACCAATCCGTCTTCTGACCCCCGACCGGCAGAAATCGTCGTCCTGCGGGCGGGAGACCTGGGACTGCCCCCAACTCCAGCGGCCAGCGTCCAGGTCACTGCCCACCCACCCTTGCGCTGGCAGGTGGATGACTTAGACGGCAATGGCGTGTTCGCCGGGGGCGACGAGTTAGTGCTGCAACTTGACCTGGCGCCGGGCGAAGCGCGAACCGCGGAGGTTAGGAGGGCCGCTTCACCTGTGCCTCGGAGACCGTCGCCCTTCGCCCTGACTCAGAATGGCGATGCTCTGGTCGTCTCCACCGGCCCGCTGACCGCCCGCATCGGTTCCACCCTTGGCCCCGTGACCTGGCGCGGTGTACCGGTGCTCAGGGAGTATTTCTGGTACTTGCCCGGCGATGGGGCCGTGCGCAACCGACCGGCACCGGTAAAGGAGTGCAAGGTCGTGGCCGTCGGCCCGGTGCGCTGTCGGGTACGGCTCGTGACCGGCTGTGACGTTGAGGAACAGCCGGAGGCGATGCGCTTCGAGACGACCTTCGACTTTTTCGCCGACCGGGGCGAAGTGGCTGTGTCCACCTGCCTGACCTGGCAGGGCGATGCCCGACCTTTCAGGCCAGAACTCATCCTGGTGCAGACGCCCGGTGGGACGTTGGAGACGGACCGGGACCAGTACGCCATTTTCACCGCCGAGGGCGAGCAGTGTCACCCTTTCCGTCCAGAAAATCGGCAGGTTTTCCATCCGCAGGTGCAGCCGTGGACGTGTGCCTTCGACCCCAAGAAGCGGCAGGCTTCGATCGGACTGTACACCGCCGACCCCCACTTCACCGGCACGTTCACGGCCTTGGGCCCCAGCGGGCGGACCTATGCCCGTTTTGAGTCCCTGATGTTTCCCTCGGGAACGAGGCGACGATTGCGTTTTCGGCTGCTGTTCTTCGACGGAGGGCCAGAAGAGATGGCCGCCTGGGTAAGGCGATGGGAGAATCCAACGCGGATAACCGTGGACGGACAGGACCGCACCCCATCCGGCCGGACTGCCCCGCCGGTCGCTGCCCGACTGCCGGAGGCAGAGGGAGAGACGTTGCTGCTGGTGTGGCGGGGTTCGGGGCCGCTAACGCGGAACTGGGACCTGGAAGTGCAGGTACGGAGGGAGGGACGGGAGGAGGGCGTGACCCTGCGGAGGCATCCGACCGCCGCAGAAGTCTGGACGGGCCGAGTGGCGCGAAAATGGCTGGACGCAGAGGGGACATTGACGTTACGGGGGTTGACTGCGGGCGAGGGAGTGTACCTGCTGCCGGGGTGGGCGCCGGAGCAGATTCCCGACCCCTCGCGGACCGGCCTGCGGCGCCAGGCTTTTGCCTGCTTCGAGGCACTCGGCGAGTGGCCGACCACAGTGCATCTGACGCGCTTTCCCCTTGCTCCGTTGCGGTTGGTGGCGGGACGTCCCGCGGCCTTTGAGTTCTTCGGTTCCCCGCTAATTGCCTTCGCGCCGGAGTCAGGTTTCTACTTCGCCGACCGCCCCGCGGAACCGGCTGGCGAGGGGTGCTGGCGTGACCCGGCTCATCCGGACAACCCCTTAGCGGTGCAGTTTGAGACCCCAGAGCGCGACCGGGTGCGAGTAACCTGCACCTACACCCTCAACGAACCCCTAAATGCCCCCGTGCCGGTTCTTTTGCGGCTGTTCCCCTCGGCTCGCTTTATCGCTTTAGAGCCGCTCAGTTGGCGAACGAAATGGGGTCAGAAACCCTTCCAGCCCACCCCTGTGCCAGAGGCGGGCGAGGTCGGAGAAGTCACGGTCTTTCTGGCCCAAGCCCCCCTGGCGCTGGCCCGGTTGGCAGACGGGAGTTATTTGGGCGTGCTCGACCACGACCAGAGTCCCTTAGTCGTCCGGGTGGCACAGGATGAGGCGGGGCGGCAGTGGTTGGAGGTCGGCGTGTACCTCTGGCCCCGCGAACGAGGCCGGGTGTACACCTGGACGTTTGAACTCTTTGCCGGGTACGAATCGCGCTACAACGCCCTCTTGCGGGCCTTGGGGCCACACACGCGGGACTTTCGGGAGAAGTTCGCCGGGGCCATGTCCGGCCGGGGCGCGGCGACCCAAGCAGTGGAGGCGTTTGCGAACGGCGTGCGAGTCGTGTGGCACCACGGGTGGTTCCACCGCAACGGGAAATACTGGCTGGAAAACTGGGCCTTTGACCGGGATTACGAAACCGTTTGGGAACACACTTTCAGTTACCGCCAACTTCGGGCCAATGTATCCGCACTGCGGGCCGCTGGGGTGGAGACTTACGTCTATTTTCAGTTCGCCGGAGTCTCGGAGGACGTTGCGGAGGAGTTCGAGCCCTGGATTGTAAAGGACCCGGAGGGTAGGCCCATCGTTGCCGGGCGCGACGGGCGATTTCGCAACATCTGGGCGAACCTCGACCCGGCAGGGGCCTATGGCCGCGGGCTGCTGGGGCAAATTGAAGGGGTTTTGAGGGCCACGGGGGCCGACGGCGTGGCTTTAGACCGCTCGGACCGGCTGGATTTCACCTACACCTGGGACTGCTTGGACTACGGCCAGTTCAACGGCTATGCCTCGGTGTATCCCCACGGCGGGATGCGGCGGCCGGTGGCCTCTCTGACGGTGGCCGGGCGGGAATGGTTGACTGCGCTGCGGGCCCTGCTGGACCGGATGGGGAAGAAACTCATCTGCAACGTGCCCATCAGTCCCCGCGTCTTTCGCCTGGCCGATGCCGTGTTGGTGGACCTGCCCCTTGACCCGAACATGCTGTTCTACCTGAAGGCGGCTAGCAATGGGAAGTCGCTCTTCCTCATCGAAACCAGCCGCCCTGACGACGCCGGTGAAACCGAGGCCCTGTTGGCCGAATTGGTCCAGGCCCATCCGTACATTCCACCCACCTATCCCTACCGCGACCTCACTCCCCGCGGCCGACTGCTCTATGCCCTGTCTGAGGATGGCCAGTATCCGACCCTATGGCTGTTTACCAACGGCACGACCCGAATGCGCTACGCTCCAGCCGCGGCCAGGGTGAGGGAGCGCTACGCCGGAAGTGCCTTTCAACCGGCGGGCGGGGATTAGGGGGTAAGGGCCAGACCCAGTAGGGAATTTGACGTTGTCAAGCCCGTAAGGCGGTGGTCGAGTCTTGACTTAGAGGTGGAAATGGGTTAAAATAGGAGTGAAATAGCGGAGTTATGGGGTTAAAGACCCCCAAGTTGTCAAGTGGGCGTTGGAACACCTCTTGGAATGGATTTTACAGCATAATGATGGAAGAGTAACAGTTCCCCCACCGGAGGTGATTCAGGAGATTCGCTGGCAAGTTGTCCGTGACTTGCGAAGGAAATATCCCCAATCCGGCATTTCTCTACGGGAGGAGCCCCCTGAGGATGTGTGAGCAGCCTGATACCAGTTCCAAAAGTATTGGCATTATTCAACCCCCAGTCCATATTGAAGTGAGCATTGCTCCCCGTTATGAGGTAGCGAATTTTATCGAACCTTTAACCCCGGGGGAACTTCTGGCACGGTTAAAAACCTGCCGATTTATCTCTCCCGCAATTGGGCAAACAGGGCTTCTACCCGGGTTTCCTCCTGTTCGGTCATCCGTCCTAAGCGGCCCTCCAGCAGGAAAATCCCCAAGGTTACCAGCAACTCCGCCCCGGTGTACAGGGTCCAGGCCAGTTCCTCGCTGGGTGGGTAGCCCGTAAAGGACCGCACGGCCCAGCCCACCAGCCAGTATTTGCTCACTACGAAGGTGACAAATCCGCCCAGCCAAGCGGCTAAGGCGCCGCGCCAAGTAGTGTGCCGGTAGAGCATGCCGAAAAGCAGCGGAATGGCTACCGGCCCCAGCAGGGCAGCGTACCACTTGACCATGGCCGCAAATGCCTTCTCTGCTCCTTCCACCCTAACGGTCGCCAGGCCACAGGCTACGGTAACTGCTCCAAATATAGCCGTCGCCAGCAGACCCACTCGAAAGAGGTGCCCCTCGCTGGCCCGGGGGTTGAGCGTGCGCTGATAGATGTCTTTGGTGAACACGGCCGCCAGGGCATTGAGGTCAGAATCAATCATAGACATAGTGGCCGCAAACATGGCACTCACCAGCAAACCCAGCAGCCCCGGCGCGATGGTCGGCAGGTACTTCTGCGCCACCAAGATGTAAGCCTGTTCGCGCTGGGCCTCCGGCAGCGGCCCCAGCAGGAGAGAAGAAGCCCACACCGGGGTGTAAATCGCCAGCGGGTACACCAGATACAGCGCGGCCGATAAGAGGGCGGCTTTCTTCGCATCGGCCGGCCTGCCCAAAGCATAAAACCGCTGGGCCAAGCCCCAGGTGCCACCGTTGTAACTCAGGGTGATGACCATCAAAAACACGAGGATGTAGGGGAGGTCAAACCGCTCGCTGAACAGGGTGAAATGGCTCGGGGGAAGTTGCGCCCACATGTTCCGCCAACCGCCCACCGCCGTCAGCACCGCCGGCACCAATATTAGGGTGATGAGAAACTGGACCACGAACTGCACAAAGTCGGTCAGGATTTCCGCCCATAGGCCTCCGAACAGCAAATAGACTATGGCCACCACTCCGCAGCCGATAATTGTGCCCTCCAGGGGCATTCCCGTACAGGTAGCCACCACTAACGCTAAGGAATACAACTTCAAGCCCTCGTCCATGAACTTAATAAGGATGCCACTCCAGGCCACCAGTTGCCGGACGAGGTTGTTGAACCGCCGCTCCAAGTATTCCACCGGGGTGAGCACTTTCAGCCGGACCCAGCGGGGGGCCCAGACGAAAGCCCCTAAACTCATGGCCACGAAGCAGGGCAGGGCAAAAAGCGTCCAAACGTTGAAGCCCACATTGTAGGCCACCGCGGCGTAGCCCACAAAGGCAAAGGCGCTGTAGCCGGAGATGTGATGGGAGATGGCCGCCACCCACCAGGGCACTCGCCGCCCGGCGGCGAAATAGTCTTCCAAACCATGAATCAGCCGCTTGGCCACCACTCCCAAGCCCGCGACCAGCAAGAGGTACAGAACGATGACCATGTAATCGGTGCGGGTTAGCATGAACGAGCCTCGTCATCCCGTATTTGGGCCAGGAGGTACTTTACTGCGGCTTCCAATTGCGAGTCCCGACCGCGTGCTGCCTCTCCCAGAGGCCGGTCTACCTCTATATCCACTCCTCGGGCGGCTCCTTCTAAATCCTCTCCGCCCAAGGTGGTTACCTGAATGCGGGGCAGACGGAACCAGGAGCCGTCCAGGAACCGCCAACTCCAGGTCCAAATTACCGCTCCGGCCGTCGGCTTGCCGACCACTTTGCCCAACCCCAGTTGCCGATAGCCCTCGGTGAACATTTCCGTGTTGCTGCCCGAATGTTCGTTGGCGACGACGATGGTCGGTTTGTCCAGAAGGCGATTGCCCGCCAGGTTCTCCGCCGCCGTTCGTCCCCGGCCCCGAAACACCGAGTAGGTACACGCCCGGCGCTGGAGCACGTCCAAGATGAAAGTGGCAATGTGTCCGCCCCCGTTGAAGCGCACGTCCACCACTACCCCCTCTTTGCCGTGGGCTTCGGTGTCCAAATCCTCCAAAAATTGCATGTAAGCCTGGTAGGACATGTTGCGGATGTGTACGTAGCCCAACCGCCCCTGACTGAGGCGGTTCACGTATTCCACATTCTGCTTTACCCAGTGGCGATAGTGGAGCCAATTCATCCGTCCGCCACCCACCGGCTGCACCGAAACCTCCCGCGCTCCCTCCAGTTTCGGTCGGTCGTTGACGCTCAGGGTCACTTTGCGCCCCACTTTGCGGTGCAGCAGTTCATAGAGGTTAGCCTCCTTTCCCACCGGTTGGCCGTCCACGGCCAATAGGTAGTCGCCGACCCGCACTTCCCCCTCTGCCACGTCTACCGGTCCCTGGGGTACAATGACGGCAATCTTGAGCCGTCCCGTCCGGGCTTGTTCTGCCGGGTCGAAGGTCAGGCCCAAATAGCCATCATGTGCCCCCTCCCCTTTGCCACTGGCGCCCAGGTGGGAAGCGTTCAGTTCGCCCACCATCAAGTTCAGAATCTCCCGCAAGTCCTCCCGCGTTTGGGCCCCCTGCACCAGGGGCTCAAAGCGCTCCCGCAGGGCGTTCCAGTCCCGCCCGTGGAAGTCGGGGTCGTAGAAGTGGTCGCGCATCAGGGTCCAGGCTTCGCGGAAAATTTGCATCTTTTCCGCGTGGAAGTCCACTTCCAATTCCGCCCGGGTCTCTAAAGTCTTGGGGTCGCCCTTGGGGAACTTGCGGTAGTGGATTTTGCCCTCGTCCAAGTAGTAAAGTTTCTTCCCCTCGGAAGTGAAGTAAGCGTTGCCCTTCCAGCCGGAGGTAGAAGTCACCTGGGTAGGCGGTTCCTCTCGCTTTTCCTCCTCCAACGACAGGCTCCAGAAGTTCCACTTGCCCGTCAGGGGAGCGCGGAAGATGAGGGTTTTGCTGTCGGGGCTAATGCACACCGCATGGGCGTTCATCTGCGGCGGGGTCAGGAAACGCAGCCGATACTTGAGGTCTGCGAACTCGATTTCCACCGGCTCTGGCTCCTTCTTCTCCTCCTTTTCCTCTTCCTCCCCGTTTTCCTCCTCCCCCGCCTGGGGATGGGCCGAGGGCCCTTGGTCTTCCGGCGACCTCCGGGAGGATTCTCCTTCCTTTTTTTCCTCTTCGAAGAGTTTGGCGAACTCCTCCTCGCGAAAAGTAGGGGGCAGGGGTTTCAAATCCACCCGGGCAATTTGCGCCTCGTCCCGATACTGGCTGGTAGTGAAAATCAGGAACTTTCCATCTGGCGACCACAGCAGTCCCCCACTTCCGATATGGCTGAGGAACGTGACCTGATGGGCTTTTTCCTCCCCTAATCCTTGCACGTAGATGTTGGTGAAGAAGTTTTCATCCTGCGAAAAGAAGGCAATCCATTGGCTGTCGGGCGACCAAGTGTACAGGCCCGGCCCCGGCAGGCCGTAGAAATAGTTGAGGTGGATGAAAGGGCGGATTTCCTTAGTTTTCGGGTCCAGGAGGCAAATCCGGTCGGGCGCGTGGAAGAAAGAAATCCACTTCCCATCGGGGGAGAACTTAGGCGCGTATTTGAGGCCGGGGGAATCGGTCAGGCGCGTTTCGGTCTGGGTGGTGAAATCATAGAGGAACACCTCGTTTTCGCCGAACCGGTCGGAGATATAAACCACTTGTTTGCTGTCCGGGCTCCAGGCCAGTTGTCCTTCGCGGAAGGGAGTATCGGTCACCCGGAAGGAGTCGCCCTTGCGTTTGGCTTCCTCTTTATCG
The DNA here is from genome assembly GCA_012961305.1 of Armatimonadota bacterium. Lineage (GTDB taxonomy): Bacteria > Armatimonadota > UBA10988 > UBA10988 > DTZQ01 > DTZQ01. The sequence continues at coordinate 9,365 of DTZQ01000043.1, forward strand.
GCGAAGTCGGCGAAAATCTCCCCCCGCACAGCATACACCACCTTTTTCCCGTCGGGCGAGAGGACGAACTCATCCACGGTGGTATAGGTGTGGTAGGAAATGGGGTTCAACTGCTGGTCGGCCCGCACGGTGAGGTCCACTGGTCCGACCTCGCCGGTCTCCAGGTTCAGCCGCCACAGGCCAAAGTCGCGCTCGAAGACCATCCAGCATCCGTCGCGGGAAATGGCCGGGCGCAATACCCGTCCCTCCGTGAAATAAGTGATTTGGCGGGCCTTGCAGCGGCGGTCCAAAGGCTGATACCAGATGTTTTCGTGCCCATCCCGGTCGGACACGAAATACACCCCTTTGCCCTCCGCATCCCACAGCGGCCAGCGGTTGCGCCCGGCGTAGTTGGTCAATTGGCGAAAGTCGCTGGCCTCAGGGCGGTTGCTCACCACCCTAATGTCCGATGCCCCATAGGGATTGGGCCCGTGCCGCCACCAGGGATCGCCGTTGTTGTTAAAGGCCAGTTTCCGCCCCTCGGGGGAAACGGCTACGTTGTAGAAGGACTCGTAAGGGTCGCCCAGCAGCCGCACGGGAGTGCCCCCCTCCAGGGAGACCCGGTAGATGGCGCCACCCATAGTGTCCCGCGCGGAGGTGAAGTACACCCATTCCCCGTCAGGCGACCAATCCTCCACTACATCCATCCCGTCGTGAAAAGTGAGCCGAAGGAGTTCGCCCTCCTCTAAGGACATCACGTACACGTCCCCGTTGCCCGTGCGTTGGGAGACGAAAGCCAGTTTAGTTCCCTCGGGTGAGAAACAGGGTCGGTCATCGTAGGCCGGATGGGAGGTGACCAGCCGGGCTTCCCCCCCTTCGGCTTCCACGAACCAAATGTCCCCCGCGTAGCAAAATGCTATCAGGCTTCCGTCGGGAGAGAGGGCCGGGGTGCGAAAATAAGGCACCGCGGCGTTCTGCGTTGCCTTTCGCTGATGAGTGGACTGTTTGTCGTTCATAGAACCTCGCTCCTTTCAAGCCTTCTCGCCCGAAGTTCAAACTCGGGGCTACCTTTACCAAACCAACGCAAGTGGGTTCCGTCGGTTTCCCACCGACTTGGTAACCGCAGCCCAAGATTTCCATCTGGGGCAGGTCTAACAATTGCCTATCGCCACCGTAAAGCAGCCAGCGAGGCGGCGGCTGTGAGGGCCAATCCGGCCCCCACGCGGAAAGCCAGCGCCGGTCCCTGCCATTTCCACAATGCGCCAAACAGCACGCTGGCCGGAAGCATGGCTAAGCCGAGGGTGAAATGGTACATCCCATAGGCCAGACTCCGCTGCGGAGAAGGAACCAGGTCGGCCACCAGGGCCTTTTCGGTGCCCTCCGTCAGGCCGAAGTAAAGGCCGTAAATCAGGAACAACGCCCAAGCATGTCCCGCAGTTTGGGCCTGCGCGAAGCCCAAGTACACTCCGGCGTACACCAGCCAACCAAGAATTATGACTCCTCGCCGGCCCCATCGGTCAGATAAGGCCCCGCCCGGAGTGGAGGAAAAGGTCTTGACCAAATGCAGCGCCACCCACAGCAGAGGCAACCAACGGTCGCCCACTCCCAAATCGCTGGCCCGCAGCAACAGGAAGGCATCGCTGGAATTGCCCAGGGTGAACAGAAGGACAATCAGCAGGAAAACCTTGAACCGCCAGTCGAAGGGCCGCAGGGTCAAACGCAGCGGGCGGCCCATGGCCGGGCCCGAGGGAGCAATTTCCTGCACTCCCCGCCAGATAACCACCAGAGAGAACAGCGCGGGAACGGCGGCCCAAGCAAACACCATTCGGTACTGCCCCACCCAGACAGCCAGCAGAGCCGAGGCCACCAGCGGGCCCACTACCGCCCCCAGATGGTCCATTGCCCGATGGAACCCGAAAGCCCGTCCCCGCGTTTCTTCGGTGCAGGAATCCGCCAAGAGGGCATCCCGGGGCGCGGTGCGGAGGCCCTTGCCGGTGCGGTCCGCAAAGCGCAAGGCTAAAACGTGCCAGGGTGCCAGCGCGGCGGCCATCAGAGGGCGGGTCGCCGCGGCCAAAGTGTAGCCCCAGAAGACCAACCTTTTGCGCTGCCGCAGGCAGTCAGATAGCCAGCCGGAAAACAACTTCAGTACGCTGGCCGTGGTTTCTGCAATCCCCTCCACTACCCCAACAAACGTCGTGGAAGCGCGTAAGGTGTGGGTCAAAAACAGCGGCAACAAAGGATAAATCATTTCGCTGCTGGCGTCGTTCAGCAAACTCACTACCCCCAGCCCTATCACGTTCCGAGACAGCCCGGACCAGGGAAGTCGTCCTTTGAAGGCCACCATTTCTCCTCACCTTTTGCAACGCGAGTGTCTGCCCCTGGCTAACAAAGGAGGATTATACCCCCTTCGGGGAGAATTGTCAAGGGAGTGGGAACTACTTCCCGCCGTCAAGACGTTGTGGCAAGTGAAGGCCCAGGGGCAGCGGAGCAGGCACATGATTAAGAGTGGCAAACAATGGAACTTTTGGCTGGCCGGACTGCTGGGGTTCAGCGGCCTGGGGGATGGGAGTTGGGCAGCAGCCGGACCTTCGTGGTGGCTGGAGGAACCTCCGGTGCCGGAGGAGGTTCCGGCGGAGGAACCAGCGCCGAAAGAAGAAACGCCCACCGAGGAGGAATTGGGCGCGGAAGCGGCCGAGGCCCTGGTACGGGAGTTTGGGGTAGTGAAGGATGAAGCGGCCCTGCGCCAGATGAACGAAATTGTGGCCGCTTTGGTCCCCCACACGGAGCGGCCGGAAGTCCACTACCGAGTGCAAATCCTCAATCTGGACGATGTGAATGCGCTGGCCCTGCCCGGGGGGTACATTTTCGTGACCAAAGGATTGGTGGACTTCGTAGAATCGGAACATGAATTGGCCGCCGTGTTGGCCCACGAAATGGCCCACAATGCCTTAAAGCACAATCAACGATTGGCCGCACGCAGCAGCCGTTTAGACGTGAAGATGCTCATCGGTGTTGCTTTGGCCATGCTGCTGGGGGGAGGAAGGATAGACCCCAATACCTTGTTTCTCATGGGCTCCGCCCTGAAAACAAGCGCCTTAAGTGGCTACGGGCGTAAGGTGGAGGTTGAGGCCGACCAGGCCGCTGTACATTACTTGCAGGGAACGCCCTATAATCCTGTCGGCCTGTTGACCTTCTTGGAACGCCTGCTGCGGCTGGAACATCGTCGCCCGAAAATAGAGTGGGGCATTTTTCAAACCCACCCGCCGACCAGGGAACGGGTGGCCGCGGTGGCTGCACTGTTGCAGGCGGACGGCGTGCCCCTTAACCGCCGTGCGGTGACCAAGGCCCTGCGGGCGGAAGTGCAGGTCGGAGCAGAGGACGAAGGTGAGGAATGCAAATTGGTGCTGGGCGAGCGGGTGATATTTCGGCCCCACGCCTTTTGGAAGGGACGCTCTCCCCAGGAGCGGGTGCGGATGGCAGCCGAGCGACTCAATGCTCAGTTGGCGGCAGGTTTGAAAATCTACCAAGTCCGGGCGGTTCCCCAGGGAGGAAATTGGCTGGTAACTGTCCGCGGAGAGGTGCTGTTCACCCTCACCCCGGGCGATGCGATTCCTTCATCATCCCCGGCCGCTTTGGCCCAAAAAGCGGTGGCGGCCATTCGTCGTGCGCTGTGGGCGGAGTTCGTACGGGAGGCTTATTAAAGGTAAGCGGTCAGCAGTCAGCCATCAGTCCGAGTTGCAACTGCAACCACCGCGAAGCAGCGAGGAGGAGGCTGATAAAGGTGGGGCGGCTTCCCTTAGCCACCTACCGCGACCGGTGATAAACGACCAAAATGGCCAAAATGGGAAAAACCGAGGGGCAAAAGAGATGGGGTGGGAGACTGGTCCTGGGGTTGCTGCTGTTGAGCGCGCTTTCGGGTGCGGCGGAATGTGCGGAGACGGGGCCGCTGGTCAGGGAGGTGCGCTTGCACGGGGTCACGGTGTTCCCCTCGGCCGATTTGCTGCCCCTCTTGGACACCCAGCCCGGCGAGCCGCTGCAGCCGGAGCGGTTAGAACGTGACCTGCGGGCGCTGGAGCAGTATTACCACCAGCGCGGTTACCCCTATGCCCAAGTTACCGATGCCCTCATCAACTCAGAGGGCGTCTTGAACATCACCTTAGTTGAGGGGCGCATCGTGGCTGTGGAGATAAGGGGCAACCGCCACACGAAGACCTCGTTCCTCCGCCGCCTACTGCGCATCCGAGAGGGAGAAGTGTTCTCCGTGTCCAAGTTGGAAGCCGACCAACAGCGGCTGGCGAATTTGAACCTGTTCCGCGACATTCTGTTCACTCCCCTGCCGGGCGAAGAAGTGGGGGAGTTGCGGCTGCAGGTGGAGGTCAAGGAGGCTAAAACCCTTTCTGGCTTCGGCATCGCCGGTTACAGTTCGGAGGTGGGATTGGTTGGTTACGTGGACGTCGTCGAGCGCAACCTGGCGGGGCGGGGGCAGCAGTTGCGCGTTTCCTGGGAGCGGGGAGCCTACGCAACCATCAACAACGACCGGGTGGAACTGGTCCCCACCCGCATGGGCTACGAAGTGAATTTCGCCGCGCCGCCGCTGATTGGGGGAACTACCCTTACCGGTCTGAGCGTGTACAGCCGAGCGGCGCAGCGGTTCTTTTTCTACGCCAGCGATGTAGACCCCGACAACGTGCGCAACTACGAATGGCGACGAGGGGTGGAATTGCAGGTGGGTCGAACTTGGGGCGAGCAGCGGCGGCTTTACCTGACCCTGCGGCGGGAGCGGGTGGACTACGACCTGGTTCCCTGGGGAGTGGTGCCCCCGCGGGGATATGGCCTGCGGCCCCAAACGGTGAGCAGCCTGACCATGGAGTACGTGACTGACACGCGGAACAGTTACCACAACCCCCAGCGGGGACGGTGGGACATGGTGGGGGTGCAGGTGGCGGGACAGATAGGAGGTGGAACCAGCGAGTTCGTCAAGTTCTTCTACGATTTGCGCCGCTACTGGCTGCTGCGTCGGAACACGGTGCTGGCTTGGCGGCTCTTCGCCGGAGGTTCCTCCGGCCAGGTGCCTCTATCTGAACTCTACTGGTTGGGCGGCGGGGAAAGCCTGCGCGGCTACTATTGGAACGAATTCCCCGGCACCCGGGCCCTGCTGACCAGCGTTGAACTGCGTTTCCCCGCCGGGCAGGGCCTGCAATGGGTCACTTTTCTGGACGTGGGTTACGCTTGGCCGCAGTACCGGCCCCTTCGCCCCATAGACCTGCAGGTGGGCGCGGGCTTGGGCCTGCGGGCCCTGACCCCCTTCGGACCCTTGCGCCTGGATTTGGCGGTCGGAAAAGACGGCTTGCGTTCTCACTTCAGCACCTCCCAGGCATTTTAGAAAATGAGGTAACTACTCAGCCGGTTCAACCTGATTGACCGGGAGCAAGGCGGCGCGGAGGACCTGGCCCGGCGCGGCTACCGGCTGCACGGTCGGGCCGTGTTGGCCCGGCCCAAGGAGCACTCCGAGCCGCTGCCCTTGGTGCTCTGCCAGCAC
>DTZQ01000044.1 GCA_012961305.1 Armatimonadota bacterium
CAGGCAGGCCCCATTGATGATTTCGCACTCCCCTGTGTGCGCATCGGCCTCCGGGTAGGAGTACTCCTCCCCCGTTTCCCCGTCCAGAAAGTACCGGCGCTCCCCCCGGGTCAGACTCACCGCCCCCCACCGCCAGTGGTCGTCGAACAGGCGGCGCACCTTTTGGTTCCAGCACCGTTCCTGCACGTAACAGTCGGAGTTCAGCAGGCACACCAGTCGAGCGCGGGGAGAAACCCGTTCCAGGCCCCGATTGACCCCGCGGGGGAAACCCCAATTGTAGGGATTGAGAACCAGTTTCACCCCCGGCGGAAGTTCGCGGTGGATTTGCTCCACCTCTGCCGGGTCGCTGCCGTTGTCCACCAAGACGATTTCGTAGGGCGGAACGGTGGTGCGGCGAAGGTGCTCCAGACAGGCCCGGGTGCAGGAACGCCAGGTGTTGTGGTTGAGCACCACGATGCTGGTTAACTCCCCCCGGAAAGAGGGGGCCAGGGGCTCCAAATCCCACTCCGTCCGCCGGCCTGCCGAGTCCAGCCTGACCACCTGCCGCGGCGGCGGATGGGTGAACAGCCGGGGCAGCAGTTCCGCCGCCACTTCCGGCCGCAGGAGTTGCACACAGGCGAACTCCCGTCCCCAGGGACGAGTGCAGCCGAAAGTTAGGTCCAGCAAATCCCCACAGGGCGCACAAGGTAGGGAAGGACACAGGGCAATGAAGGCGGCCGTGGTGCCCAAACGGTGCAGGGGAGAAATGTGGGTAAACAGGCCCAATATGGGTATCCGGAACATGGCCGCGGCATAAAGCAGCCCGCTGTCCAGGCCCACAAAGGCTTCGCAGTGGGACAGCAAGGCCAAGGCCTCCACCTGCGACAACTGGCCGCTGGTGTTTATCAAGTTGGGCCGGGGAGCCAGGGGCAGGGGTTTTCGGTCGAACAGGAGTATCGTATCCTCGGGGTCAATTAGGTCCAGGAACCGGGTGATTTGGGCCAGGCTCCAACTGCGCCCCGGCGGGCGGCGGTCAGCGCAGGGAGCAAACCCGATGAGCCGGCCGGAGCGCTCCTCTGGCAACCAGCGGGTCGCCCGTTCCCGCACTCGGGGCGGAATGCAGGGGGGCATTACCAGTTCCGCCACCGGAGCTCCAAGGACATAGCCCATCCCTCGCGCCCGGTCGCCGGGGAAATTGGGGTCGAAGCGGTTGAAGTCCACTACCTCGGCCCCCTTGGGTGGGGCCTGAGAGGGAGAAACGCAGTGCAGCCAGTCGAACCAGCGTACCCAGGCCACATGCTCCGGCCGGGTGCAGAACTCTATGCGCAACTCCGGTTCCTGGGCTTGGCGGGCCACCAGGGCCGAAAGGGCGAAAATCACGTCCCCCATCCCCCCGTCCCGCCGAGCCCAGAGGACCCGTTCCCCCGCCGGCCGCCGATGCCGGGGAGCCAGGGAAAGCGCTGTTTCCAGCAGGTCGCTCCAGGCGCGAATTGCTCCTTCCCAGGAATGACCGCGGGCCCGCCGCCGCCCCTGCCGACGTAGAGCACTCCGCCAGGCCACATCCCGGTAGAGGGCCTCCAACTGCTCCCGCAGGGATTCCGGCCCCACCAGGGGCCAGGCATGTTCCGTTACCGGGTCAGTCCACCAGGCTGCAACCTGGACGAAAGGCCCCTGTCGGCCTAAACGCTCCTGGGCGGTACTGGTGGCCAGGGCTACCACCGGCACCCCCGCCGCCTGGGCCTCCCAAAGCGTCAGGCCCAGAGCATCGCTGGAATCGAGGACCACCACCACGTCCAGCAGATTGTAAATCTCGTTCAGGTCCTCGTCCGGCAAAGGCTTGCCCGTGGTCAGTTCGGGAGTGAAGCCAGCTTGGGCCAGTAGTCCTCGGCGGCGCAGCAGGTCTATCAAATCCCAAGCCGGGCCGTCGGGGGTGGTGTGCAGGTAGAGGAACACCTCCTCGTGCGCTCGACCAAAGGGAGCCAGGGCATCCAATATCTGTGGCCACTGGACCCGCGTTTGGTTGGGGGCCAGACAGCCGAGGACAAAGGAATTTTCCAGTCCTACTTCCTGACGCAGGCGGTGGCGAGAGCGCAGGGGGCGAAAAACTGCGGCCTCCACCCCCAGAGGCATCACTTGCACCCGGGCCGAGGGGACCACAGTCTGCGCCGCCCGGCAGGCCCGGCGGGTGGGCAAAAGGCACCAATCGAGGGCTTCCAGGAGGTCCGCCCAGAGGGGAGAGGCGCTTTCGGCCGCCTCGGCCAAGGCCCCTATCCAGATAGTCCTCCCCGCCAGAACCTCCACCAGCGGCAGCAGGTGGGGAAACTCCCCCAGGGTAACTACCACCTCGGGGCGAAAAGAACGCACCACCGCGGCCACCCGGTCAGGGTCCCAGGGCCGAGAGCCGGGGACGAAGGTGCGGTAGGGCACGGTATGGCGGGGTGGTTCCG
>DTZQ01000045.1 GCA_012961305.1 Armatimonadota bacterium
AGGGCTTAATCACATAGTCCAAAAAACCTGCCTCCAATCCTCGCACCCGGTCCTCCTCAGAATTACGGGGTGAGACCGCAATTACCGGTATGTTGCAGGTAGCCGGGTCTTCCTTCAGTTGACGCAGGGTCTCGAAACCATCTATGTCTGGCAAGTTGAGCGCCAAGAGAATAATTTGGGGGCGGAGCATTCGGGCCAATTGGAGGCCCTCCTTGCCTGTGGCCGCATTTTCAACCTCATAACCGGCATCGGTCAAGAGCAAAGTCGCCAACTCGCGATGCTCCGGCTGGTTCTCAATTACCAAAACCACGCCTCGCGACATGATGCACCTCACTGCTAAGGAAATCCGTACTCCGCTCTGAGCAAACGGGAACTTACTAACAGGGCCATCTGCGTAGCCCGCTTGTAAGATTCCCCAAACTACTCTCAGAGGCAAACCAAGCCACAGAACCACCTCGAAAACTGCTGAAGAAGACTGAGTACATAGTTTTGGCACTCAGCCCTTAGCACTTGGTTATCTATCTGTGGCTCCGCATCATGCGGGGGCGTGGAATCGTTTGTTTGCTTCGCAAGCGATGGTTTGATTCCTGCTTTTTATTATACCTCATTTTTGAGCGTTTGTCAGGTCTTTTTTCAGTTCTTTGTCCTGCCTCTTGACAGGCCGTCGGGTTCAGGGTATAATGTGACCTGAAAGGAGCGGGTCATGGGTCAAAAATCCACCCTCACCAGAAGAAATACTATCTTGGTTGTTCTGGGTGTCCTGATTATTGGGAGCATCTGGTGGTATCGGGCAGCGCAGATGCGGCGGTGGATTCGCAGCATCAGCCACCAAGTCAGCGTAGAGAGTGCCGTAGAGGCTGCAGAGCAACTGGTTAAGCGCAAGAAAATGGTTAAGGTCTTCAAGAAGCGGACCGTACAGGCCAAGGAAAATGCGGCGGAGGTGTTGGCCCTATTGTCTACCCGGCCGGGAGTGGCCAAGAAAGCGGCGGAAAATTTGGTCGAAATGCTGTCAGACATAGAAATCCCTGTGCGACAGGCTGCAGCGGCGGCTTTGGGATGGATGGGGAAGGTGGCGGTTGACCCCCTATTAGAGGAGGGCCTTACCAGCCCAGACCAAGATGTACGGCGTAATTCCACCCAGGCCCTCATAACCATAGGGTTCCCCGCCCTGCCCAAACTCATCAACGCCCTGGAAACTGGTTCGGCGCCGGTGCGGGAAGGGGTCGCTTTCGCCCTGGGTGAGTTGCGCAGCACCCGTTCCATCCCGGCATTGATTGGGGTATTGAACGCGGCCGAAGAGGATGTGCGCCTCTCGGCCCGGGATGCTTTGGTGAAAATTGGCCGTCCCGCCGTTAGGCAATTGATTGATGCCCTGGCTCACGAGAGTTACCTGACCCGCATGAATGCGGCGGAAGCCCTGGGGGAAATCGCAGACCCAGTAGCCACTGACTCGCTCCTGGCTCGGCTAAAAGAGGACAGCAACCACTTGGTTCGCATCTACGCCGCCTATGCCCTGGGCAAGTTAGGCCAGCGGCGGGTAGTTCCCGCCCTGCTGGCGGTACTTAAGGAAGACGACAAAGACCTGCGGGAGGCGGCAGCGGTTTCTTTGGGCTTACTTAAAGACGAACGGGCAGTGGAACCCTTGGTCTTGCTGCTGCGGGATGACGCTAAGGGAGTACGGGAACAGGCGGCTGAAGCCCTGGGCCGGATTGGCCAAGTTACCCCTTCACTTTTAGAATCCCTCCGCAGTGCTATGCCTGGCACGCGCGAGGCTGCTGTCTTGGCTTTGGGCCGCATTGGCGAGCCCCGTACCGTGCCCCAGTTGGTAGGTCTCATCAAAGACCCAGCGGTGAGCGTGCGCCGCCGGGTGGTTTGGGCCTTGGGAAACACGGGACCGACGGGCATAGAGGCCCTCATTTTGGCTCTGCAGGACCCGGACTGGCGGGTGAACTATGCCGCCCGCGATTCTTTAGCCCGCTTGGGCAGCCCAGCCGTAGAGGCCCTCCTGCGCACTTTCCAAAGTGGGAATCCCCTGGTAGCGCGTTATGCTTACGAAGCCCTGGCCAAAATGGACCCCCCGCCCCTAAGCCAACTGCACGCGGCTTTAAGGGCCGAAGACAAAAACGTGCGCCTCTATGCGGCCTTATCCCTGGGGGAAATTGGCACCCGGGAGGCCTTGGAGCCGTTGCAGCAATTGCTAAGCAGGGAAAGAGATGAACAGGTGCGCTTGGTCGCCCAGCGGGTCCTGCGGAAAAGGGGGCTACTGAAGGAATCCGAAAGCGGTTAACCCCCTGCAAGCGCAATTTCACCTCAAACCCTGTAACGTTAGCAACACATCATATAACGTATGGGTGTAGACCGTAATACCGAAACCCCGCACGGCATACAACCCGGCCAGTACGATTCCCGCCACGAAGCGAAAGAGAAAACTGTGCCAAGTAAAGGAATCCCCTAAGGGCCCTAAGTAGTGGAACAAAGCAAAGAGCAACGCCGAGGCAATCACCCCGAACAAAACTGCCGCCACCGGACCCAGTTTGAACCCCTGCTTTCCCATCCATATCAAACCGCCCATCAGCAGAACGCGAAACACCAACTCCTCATAAATCCCTGCCCCCAGTGCTACCATGAAACTTACACTGAAGTCAAACCCCAACGGTTGGGCCAGAGGAAAAAGCAGTATAACAATCCTGGACACTATTCCACCGAAAAGGCAGGCATAAATTATACTTTCTCCGAACATCAGCACCAGATAATCGAGGCGTATCCCCTGGTCGCGGTGCTTAGCATCGTAGTAGAAAATGAAAATTCCAGCAACGGCGGCCAGCACTACGGCCGCATAAAATAGGCCGTGTACTCCCAGCAGAGACAGCAGGGCTTTCACAAAAACGTCAGCCGCATTGCGAACCTGTACCATCTGACCACGATTGACCACCTGGGCCAGAAACTCGTAAAAAAACAGCAGAGGCAGCACGAAAAGGTAACTGTAAAAGGGCGACCGGGAATATTCCCAATAACGTCCCAACTTGCCCATAGCATTCCTCCGGGGAGAAATATCGCCTTTCGTTTAATTCGTTAGGTTCGTTGAGTTCGCAAGGAGTTTCCCCCTTTTCCGGTCCGGATTTCGCCTTGGGAAACCTTATTCCTTCTTCCCAGAGTTGCGACCCGGAAAAAAATCGAAAAAAATTCTCCAACCCCCTCGACAAAAGAAACAAAATAGTGTATAATGTTTCTACCCCTGTTCTACACAAGATATTGTAGTTTATCATGCTATTCTACTACATGTAGTATTTGGTTTTGCGGTTCGTCAGAGCAGTGGGCAATTGGGCAAAATGTCGAGAGTCAGGGGTCTTCTTTAATCCCTCGACCCTTGTCTCTCGGCTTCCCTCGTGGGAAAGGAGGTGGCTTCCATGAGCGTCGAAGTGGGCGCAGACTTAAAACCTGCTCCTAGGGCACCAAAACAACCTTGTCTCTCCTCTCCTGGTGTGCAACTGGAACGGCGCTGGACCCGGCCAGGAGTGCATCCTTTTGAGGAAATTGAATGGGAGCAACGGCGAGCGGTTATCGCGGACGAGTCGGGCCAAATCATTTTCGAGTACGAGGATGCGGAAGTGCCCAAGGAATGGTCTCAGTTGGCTACGGACATCGTGGTCTCCAAGTACTTCCGTAAAGCCGGGGTGCCGGATACGGGCCATGAGACCAGCGTGCGCCAGGTCATCCATCGTTTGGCCCACACCATTCGCCGGGCGGGGGAGGAGTTGGGGGGTTACTTCGCCACTCCGGAGGATGCAGAAGCCTTCGAGGCCGAGTTGGCTTATCTGTTGGTGAGCCAGAAAGGGGCTTTTAACTCGCCCGTTTGGTTCAACTGCGGCCTGTGGCACGAGTACGGCATTACCGGCAGCGGCGGGAACTGGTACTGGGACCCCGAGCGGGACGAAATTGTGGAAACCAAAGATGCTTACTCCCACCCGCAATGTTCGGCCTGTTTCATCCAGTCCGTCCAGGACGACCTCATGTCCATCTTCGACTTAATCAAAAGCGAAGCCCGGGTGTACAAGTACGGCAGCGGCAGCGGCACCAATTTCTCCTGCCTGCGGAGCAAGTACGAGAAACTCTCCGGCGGGGGAACCTCTTCCGGGCTAATGAGTTTCCTGGAGGTCTTCGACCGGGCCGCGGGAGCCACCAAGAGCGGCGGCACTACCCGCCGCGCGGCTAAAATGGTCATTGTGGATGTGGAGCACCCGGAAATTGAGGAGTTCATTAATTGGAAGGTCAAAGAAGAGAAGAAAGTGGCTGCCCTGGTAGCCGCAGGCTATTCCGCCGATTTCAACGGAGAAGCCTACCACACTGTTTCCGGTCAGAACTCCAACAATTCGGTTCGGGTGACCGATGAGTTCATGCAGGCGGTCCTCAACGGCGGGAAGTGGAAGACCACCTACCGCACCACGGGGGAGGTACATAAAGTGTACCCGGCCCAAGACCTCTTTCGCCAAATCTGTGAAGCAGCCTGGGCCTGTGGCGACCCCGCTTTGCAGTTCGACACCACTATCAACGATTGGCACACCTGTCCGAACACCGAGCGCATTTATGCTTCTAATCCTTGCGCCGAAGTAATGTTCCTGGATGACTCGGCTTGCAATTTAGCCTCCCTCAATTTGACCAAGTTCCTGCGGGAGGACGGCACTTTCGAGGTGGAAGATTTCCGCCATGCTTGTCGTATTTTCATTCTGGCTCAGGAGATTCTGGTGGATTTCGGTTCCTATCCCACCCCCGCCATAGCCCGCAACACCCACGATTACCGCCCTTTAGGATTGGGTTACGCGAATTTGGGTGCTTTGCTTATGCGCCAGGGCATTCCCTATGACAGCGAAGAGGGCCGAGCCTGGTGTGGGGCTCTCACGGCTATTATGTGCGCGGAGGCTTACGCGATGTCCGCGGAACTGGCCCGACACAAGGGACCTTTCCCCGGGTTTGAGTCGAACCGCGAACCCATGCTGGAGGTGATTCGCAAGCATCGCGAGGCGGCTGCCCGCATCAGTCCGGAGCACTGCCCGGATTACCTGTGGCAAGCAGTCCAAGAAAGTTGGGAGCGTGCGCTGGCCGAGGGTGAAAAGTACGGCTATCGCAATGCCCAGGTGACCGCCTTGGCCCCTACTGGAACCATCGGCTTGTTAATGGATTGTGACACCACCGGCATTGAGCCGGATTTTGCCCTGGTCAAGTTCAAGAAACTGGCCGGCGGGGGCTATTTCAAAATTGTTAACCAGTCAGTTCCAGGGGCCCTGCAGCGGTTGGGCTACCCCGAGGAGCAGGTACAGGACATCCTCACTTACCTCAACGGGACCTTAAGTCTCGCGGGAGCCCCCCACATCAATCGGGAAACTTTAAGGGCCAAGGGGTTCACCGAGGCCGATTTGGAGAAGGTGGAAAAGCATCTATCGGAAGTGTTGACCTTGCCTGCGGCCTTTGCCCCCTGGGTGCTGGGCGAGGAAACTTTGCAGCGGTTGGGCTTCGCTCCAGAGCAGTATCAAAACCCAGATTTCAACCTCTTGCAGGCTTTGGGCTTCGCTCCAGAACAGATTGAGGAGGCCAGTGAGGTCATTTGTGGGCGCCTGACCGTAGAAGGGGCCCCTCATTTGAAGGAGGAGCATCTGCCAGTGTTCGACTGCGCCAATCGGTGCGGTCGCCACGGCCAGCGATTTATCGCTCCCCTGGCCCACCTCCTCATGATGGCTGCTGCCCAGCCCTTTATCAGTGGAGGCATATCCAAAACCGTAAATTTGCCCCATGAGGCTACGGTGGAGGACATCGGGGACATCTACCTTACCGCCTGGCGACTGGGTCTGAAGGCCATTGCCGTTTACCGAGACGGCTGCAAATTGTCCCAGCCCCTCAGCACTGCGGAAGTAGAGGCAAGAGAAGCCGAGGAGGTCAGCCGGACCCCCCGGCCGTTGCTGAGACGGCGTCGCCTGCCCAAGAAGCGGTTCGGCTTCACCCAAGAGGCCCGGGTGGGAGGACAAAAGGTTTATTTGCGCACCGGGGAATATGAGGATGGCACCCTGGGCGAGATCTTCATTGACATGCACCGGGAAGGGGCCGCCCTGCGGAGCATAATGAACTGCTTCGCCATCGCCATCTCCCTCGGCTTGCAGTACGGGGTGCCGCTGGAGGAATACGTGGACTGTTTCACCTTCACCCGTTTTGAACCCTCCGGCCCTGTGGAGGGTCATCCCAACATCAAAATGGCTACCTCGGTGGTGGACTACATCTTTCGGGTGCTGGGTCTGGAGTACTTGGGACGCACCGATTTTGTTCAGGTCCCCCCGGACAACACGGAGGTTTACTTAGAGGCCTCTGGCCAGCAACCCCACCGCCGAACCCTTCCCCCACCCTCCTCGCCAGCGGGGACCCCCTTTGCTTCCCCCCGCCCACGGGAGGAAAGAGGGGGGATGGAGTTAGCCCAAAGGGAAGGGGAAACTCAGGCAACCCCTCAGGGGCCCCGTCCTCGAGGAGCCTTGGACGAGCATCTGAGCCAAATGATGGGCGACGCGCCCTTCTGCAATGTGTGCGGCCATCTCACGGTGCGCAACGGTTCCTGCTATCGGTGCCTCAACTGCGGCAACTCTCTGGGGTGCTCATAATGCCGGAACTGCCAGAGGTGGAGACCATCCGACGCGGCCTGCGGAAAATCTTCTTAGGCCGGGTTTTCTCCGAAGTTATAGTCCACCGGCCCTCTACCCTTCGCTCCGACCCGGCTCAGTTTGCTTCTAAGTTAATGGGATGCCGCGTGCAGGAGATAGGACGACGAGGGAAACATTTGCTATTTGCCCTCAGCGGGGATGCCACTCTGCTGGTTCATCTGGGCATGACCGGCCAACTCACGGTGCAACCCCCAGAAACACCTTTGCGCCCTCACACTCAGGTGGTATTTCGCTTTATCAGGGGCAGACTGGATTTGCGTTACCGGGATGTACGGCGATTCGGATACCTGCAACTGGTTCCCACCTCCCAAGTGTCCTACCTACCCCAAATCGCCCAATTGGGCCCAGAACCGTTGAGTATCACCTACGAGGAACTGGCCGGCCGCCTTCAGCACCGGCGGGGCAAAATTAAGCCGGTGCTGCTCTCCCAAACGGCTGTGTGCGGTCTGGGCAACATCTATACGGATGAAGTCCTTTTTGCGGCTGACATCCATCCAGAGCAACCGGCCAACACACTCTCCCCAGACCAACTTCGGCGTTTGCAGGCCGCCTTAATTGAAATTTTGACTGCGGCCATTGAAGCCGGAGGGTCCTCCATAGACCGGGCCTATGTTAGGGTAGATGGCTCTCCGGGCACCTATCAGCAGCACCATGCCGTTTACGGCCGCGCCCATCAACCCTGCTATTGCTGTGGTACGCCCATTCGCCGTTACCTTCTCAGCGGCCGCAGTACCTATTTTTGTCCCCAATGTCAACGTCTCCCTTAAAAATTGCCCCTTCGGAGCCGATAAATAAATTGAGGTAGTCCTTGCCCGAAAGATGCCTATTGGTTAGAAGGATTAGGGAGGGCGGGGGAGAATAGTAGCCTGTAGCCCCGTAGGATGCAAAACACTCAAGTGGCGTGCGAGTAGAGCAGGGGGCAATTCGGTAATTAGGCAGTTGGGCAATTTCCCAGTTGCCAAATTTCCGCGTCGCCAAGTTGCCCAATTGCCTGTTGTATGAACGAAAACATCCGGGCAAGGAGGCAAGGACGATGTGTGAGGAAAAGCGGGATTATCAGAAGGTCCCTTCTCTCCCAGCCGATTTTTGGCGCTTGCTCTTTGAGGCTTCGCCGGAACCGATGGCGGTAACCACAGTTGAAGGTCTCTACTTGGCCATTAATTCTGCCTATCGAGCACTTTACCGTTTGGACAAAGACTGGCAGGGCCAAAATTGGCGCCAATTTTACACCCCGGAGGAGCAGCGTCGGTTGGAGGAGGAAATCTGGCCCCGAGTATTGAGCGAGGGACGGTGGGAGGGAGAGGTGCGAACCCGTAGAGCAGACGGAGAGGAAATGCCCCAGTTGCTTGCCCTTACCCGTTTAGTCTTGGAGGAAGAGGTAGTGGGAGTACTTTGGCAGGTGCGCATTCTCAGCCAGCAGGAGCAACTTACGGAGCGGCTGTTGCGCAGTGAACGATGGCGGGCCGTGGGAACCATGACGGCAGGGATTGTGCATAATTTCAACAATTTGTTGACGGGCATTTTGGGACGGGCGGAACTGTTGGAGGTTCGTACCCAAGACCCTTGTGTGAGGGAAGGATTGGCTGACATTCAGGAAGATGCTCGCCGGTGTGCGGAGTTGGTGAACAAATTGCAGAAACTAACCGATTTCCATCCCGTGCGCTCCCCCGTGCGCCTCAATCCCAACCAGTTGGTGGAAGATGTTCTAATGCTTACCCGAGGTCTGTGGAAGGACGTTGCCGAGCAGGAAGGGCGGGGCATTAGAGTGATTAGGGAATTGCAATCTCAGCGGGAGATATTGGGAGACCCTGCGGCCCTTCAGGAGGCTTTAAGTAACATCGTCTTGAACGCCTTGGAGGCTATGCCCGCGGGGGGCGAACTTCGCCTACGGACTTGGGATGAGAGCGGGTTTGTCCATATCGCCATCAGCGATACCGGAATCGGCATAGATGCGGCGACCCAAGAGCACATTTTTGAGCCTTTGTTTACTACGAAAATGACGGTGGGCACGGGGCTGGGGCTAAGTGTAGCCTACAACGCCGTGCAGCGCCATCATGGCGAAATTTTGGTGGAAAGCGAAGTAGGTAAAGGCACTACTTTTGTCATCCGTCTGCCGGCTTTGTCCTCCCCTTCGCTTTCCCCCGCCCGCGGGGGGAAAGGGGGAGGAGAGGGGCCGGCCCCTTGCCCGTCCGAGCCTTCACTTTCTCGCCTGGAGAAATCCCATGCCCGGATATTGGTCATAGATGATGAGGACATCCCCCGGCAAATATTGGTGGAAACTTTGGAGGAGGAGGGATATGAAGTAGTAGCCTGTGCTGACGGTCGGGAGGGAGTGGAAATGTTCCGACGACAACCTTTTGACCTGGTTTTCACCGACCTGAGTATGCCGGACTTAAACGGCTACGAGGTGGCTAAAGCAGTTAAACAATTACAACCTGATACTCCCGTCATTTTGGTCACTGGTTGGGGGGAAACAGCGCGGACAGAAACTGCTGCGGAACTGGTGGAGACTGTGATTGGCAAGCCCTATGATTTGGAGGAAATACTACAAGCAGCGGGACAGGCCTTGGCCTAAAGGGCGGGGAAGTAGGCAAATGAGCAATGGGACAATCTTCACCAGTACTGAGTGCTGAGGGACTCAGTACTCACGACTCAGTCTTCAGTCCTTTTCCCAGTTGCCCAATTTCCCATAGGTGTACTGGGGAAAAGGGGTTATCCTATGCGCAGAATTGAAACTTTGCGAGCGCAAATAGAGCAGTGGCCGGAGGAATTCCGCCGCGTTGGTCAGGAACTGGTGACCTCCTATGAGCAGGAACTGGCGGACATGACGCGCCAGTTGGCTCAAACATATGAGGAACTGGTCCTACTGTATGACCTGGGGGAGCGAGTGGTCACGCTGCTGGACGAAAATGCGGTGGCCGAAGTATCTCTACAGGAGATTGGAGATTTGTTAGCGGTGGAGGGAGGATGTGTATGCCTGCGCCGGGATGCAGGGCAGCGACCGGAAGATTGGGTAGTGCAGAACACCACTCGACCCCTTTCCGCGGCTGACGAGCGGGTTTTGCATCAGGCCTCTGCGGCGGTTTTGGAGCGGGAACGTCCCCGGATTGTTAACAATGTAGCGGAGGCCTTTGCCGTTCCCGGCACGCGCCTGTGCACCCTGCTCAGTGCCCCTCTGCGGGTTCGGGAACGAACCATTGGCGTGCTGCATGTATTCAACAAAGAGGACGGTGAATTCCGGGCTGAAGATATGAAACTCCTCTCCACCGTGGCCACTCAAGCGGCTATTGCTATGGATAACAGCCGCCTGCTGGCTCTGGAACGGCAGCGACGGCGGGAAGTCGAGCAGACCTATCAGGCCACTTTGCAGGCACTGTCCAACGCCTTGGACCTGCGGGACACGGAAACGCAGGAACATGCTTTGCGGGTGCAGGAATACACGGTACGTCTGGCCCGGGAATTGGACCTCACCGGCGAGCATTTAACTAACATCCGCCGCGGAGCCCTGTTGCATGACATTGGCAAGATTGGAGTCCCTGACCGAATTCTACTTAAGCCGGGCAAACTTACCCCGGAGGAGTGGAAAATTATGACTTTACATCCTACCTTGGGCCATCAGATGATTCAGGGCATAGAGTTTTTGGAGAAGGCCGACCCCATTGTCCTGTATCATCATGAGCGATACGATGGCCAAGGGTATCCTCACGGCTTGGCGGGAGAAGACATTCCCATTGATGCCCGGCTGTTCGCCGTGGCTGATGCTTTAGATGCCATCACTTCTGAGCGCCCCTACCGTCAAGGGCAACCCTACGCGGTGGCGCGGGCGGAGATAGAGAAAAATGCCCATACCCAGTTTGACCCCTTGGTGGTAGACCTCTTCCTACGAGTTCCCCCAGAAGAATGGGAAGACATCCGCCACCGGGTAGCCCAAGCCTTAAAGACGGCTTCTAATCGGGAGGATGAGTTCGTGCGCTTAGTACAGCAAATCCGCGCCGAACGGACCCGACTGGAGGGGAATAAAGGGTAAAGGCAAAGGGTTGTCCTGCACCTCGACCGCAGGTTGGCTCCTTTCTTCAGCGAATTGGCTGCGAAATGGGCCGGGTGAAGCGTGTATCGGCCACCTGAAGGTCGAAGAGGAAATCGCCGTAGCGCAGGTTTTCCAATCGTTGCCATTTGACGTGCCCATCGTAGTAGGCACAGTTTATCCCCTCGTTGTGTACGGCCACTTCATACCGGTTCCACCACAGGCGCTCATACAGGTAGGTCACGTCCTGCAGCCACGGCCCCCGGCGGTAATCCACCATGACAATTAGGTTGGCATCGTTACGAATTTGGCTGTCCTTGCGGGGGATAATGCTCCAGGTAGAGGGCGGAGTGCCTCCGCTGGGCAGGTTCACCACATTGGGGGTAAACCAGCCCATCAAGTAGGTATAAGCATACCCTCCTGCCGGCTGCAACCGCAGACCGTAGACATCATAGAGGACACCCTCCGGGTAAGGCACGGAACTGGGGCATATCAGAATTTGTTCATTACGCAAATAGGGCCCCAAAGCCCGAGCGCCAAAGACACTCCGCGGATAGGTCGGCTGCCAAAAACATTCCGCTCCCCCAGGCGTCATATTGTCGTAGTCTGACATATACGCCTTAAAGGCTACCATGATTTGCTTCAAGTTATTTGAGCAGGCAGCCGTGCGAGCCTTCTCCCGGGCCCGACCGAAGACCGGGAAAAGGATGGACGCCAAGATAACGATAATCGCAATGACTACCAACAGTTCTACCAGCGTAAACCCACTCTTAGGATTGTGACCTTGCATGGCACTTACCTCCTCCTTAAAGATAGACCAAATCGCGGCAGAAAGCCAACGATTCTCGGGACGCTTTAACCGGTCCAACCTTGCTTCGTAAGTACTGTACACTATTTCTCCACATTTGTCAAGAGGGAAAAGTGAAATTCTGCCCGTTGACAGGGAAGGATTTGTGTAGTATAATGCGGTAAGGAAGCAAATAGGGAGAGAAAGTAGGAAAAATTAAGGGTAGGGAACTTTTCCTTGCCGGTTTTCGCTCCTTCTAAGGAGAAAGCCTTGGTCACCTGGATTAAACGGACAAGCCAACCGTCAGCGGACGAGGTTGCCCTCTTTGAGGAGTTAGTACGTCAATACGAGCAGCAGATGTACCGCGTTGCCTATCGTCTGACGGGGAATCACGAGGATGCGCAGGATTTAATCCAAGACGCCCTTTACGAAGCGTTTCGCAACTTTGACCGGTTCGAGCCAGGTACTCGTTTTGACCGTTGGTTATACCGCATCATGACTAATCGCCACATTGACCGAGTGCGCAAACAATCTAAGGTAACAGTCTTATCCTTAGACCAACCGCAGGAAAGCGACGATGGACGGGAGCAGAGTTGGGAACTGCCGGATGAAGAGGAAGACCCGGCAGAAAAGGTAATTAGGGAGGTGTTGGACGAGCGCATCCAGGAGGCTCTGGATGAACTGCCAGAGGAGTACCGACTGGCGGTTATTTTAGCCGATTTGGAAGACCTGACCTATGAGGAAGTAAGCCAGGTCCTGGGCTGTCCCATTGGAACGGTGCGCTCGCGGCTTCATCGCGGGCGTAACTTACTGCGGGAGAAATTGAAAACCCTCTATGGACGGGATTAGACGTCATGAGTGAGGAACATGTGCGGGAACTACTGTCGGCTTACTTGGATGGCATGCTCAGCGGGCGGGAAATAGCCCTCCTGCAACGTTACTTGCGAGACCATCCCGAAGCCTGGCAGGAGTATCAGCAACTACGGGAGATGGTGCGAGTTTTGAAAAACGTGGCTGACCCCGTGCCCCCGCCCGACTTTTGGCCCAAAATCTACCAATGGCTGCGGGAGCAAGCACAAGCGGAAAAACAACGCTCTCAACCCGGACAACGCTGGCGTTCCTGGGCGGGAGCGCTGCTGCTGGCTCTGGTGGTGGTCGGGGTCTTTGGGGGTGCCCTCTGGTGGCAGGCGAGTATGAATGACTACTCCCTGGAACGGCAAATCCAGGGTCTCCTGGCCGACCATGCGGCCTACAGTGGTAGCCAGCCCCTGGCCGACGACCACCGCCTAACCTACGTGTCCACGGAGGCCTACACGGTCTATTATGTGGGAAGATAGGGAACGAGATGGGTTCTGGGTACGCTCCAGCGGCGCGTTAAGCCTGTTTTACCTTCCGCCATTTGTCCTTCTGTTCCTCAGCAGCGCCGGACGGCCGCTGTGGGGCGAAGAGGCCGCGTGGTGGCTCTTGCGTTCCATGCGGGCAGAGCACCAGGTTGCCTATCGCGGCCGCTGCTTGGTGATAACCTGGGAAAACGGCGAAAGTGAAGCCATCCTGTTGCGAGAGTTCCAAGCCGCCGATGGCCGCCGGCGCATTGAATACCTCTCCCCAGATAGGTTCCAAGGGCAAATCATCATTGATGATGGCCGCCAGCGGTGGCAATACTGCCCGGCAGGAAGTTGGCCCTGGGAACGGGTCTCCTTAGACCCTAAGCGGGTCGAAGCCCGCTGGCGCCTGCTGCGGCAAAACTATGAACTGAGTTCCCTCTCCCAACCAGCCAAAGTAGCCGGGCGGGAGACCGTAGTAATAACCGCTAAACCCAAGGCCCAAGGCAAGGGCTGGTGTAAAATGTGGTTGGACCGAGAGAGGTTCCTACCCCTGCAAGTTGAGCGTTACCAACCCGATGGCCGGATAGCCTCCCTGACCCTCTTTCAGGACATCGAATTCGACCCTCGGCTCCCTGACCGCCTCTTCCGTCAGGAAACCGATACTCCTCCCCTTTCCGCAGCTGCCATTTCCTCCCAACCGGTCTCTCTGAGCGCCCTGCGCCGCGCTTTTGGTCCTGACCTGCCCTTTCCGGAACGCCTGCCTTTAGGTTATATTTTCGACAGTGCCCGGCTGCGCCACCAGCCGCCTGCTTACCAAGTCCACCTGCGCTACACCGATGGACTAAGTCAAGTCTCCCTTTTCGTCACTCGTCCCGCCAGAACTACCGCCCGGCTTCGCCCCTCAGACAAGGCTCAACGCCTCCTGGTACAGGGGAAACCGGTGTGGATGGAAACCAACCATCATTTTTGCATCCTCACCTGGCGCTTAGGCGAAGTGGAAGAAAGCATAGTGGGTGACCTAACCCCGGAAGCCATGCAAGATTTAGTGGCTGCTCTGCTGCCTTCGGAGGTGCGACCTGCCGGAGTGGGAAACAACCGAAGCCATTGGTTCCTGAGACTGGCAGTGCTGGCGGTGGTACTGCTGCTCCTGCTTCGGGCTTTACGCCGCCGCTGTCCCTGCTTCTGTCTTTGGAGTCAAGCACTTTAGTGCCGCCCAAGGGGGCTGAAGCCCCTGAGGCCAAATGTCCTGCTTGCCGCTACGACCGCTTGGGTTCAGCCTTCTCGTAGAGGGCTATCATCTCCTCTACCTCTTCCATAGTCAGGTTTCCGCCGAGTCCCTTATTAAACCGTTTCTGCAACTGCCGCGCCACGTGTTCCTCCGAATAACCTTTACTTTCCGCCAACTGCACCAAATACCCGGCCGCCCGCTTCACTGCGAAGTCCTCAAAATAGCCTAACGCCTGCCAACGGTCATTGGGATACTTGTCCGTCCCTCGGGCCGGGCGCGGTGTCTCGCTTGGTTTAGCCTTTCGGGCGGCCTTCTCCGGGGCATGCTCCAAAGTGAGCAAGCCCAAATAGGCCCGATTACCAATGGACCACAAACTGAACAGTTTCTTGGTCGCATTACGCGTGGCCGCATTTTTGGCTTCGGCGAGGTTAGTGCCGATTTGGTTGGCCCCTACCACCGGCCCTTTGCTCAGCCATTCTCCCTCTGGAAGGCGGATGTCCAACTCAAATTCCGCTTCCACGCTGCCGGGCACCATTTCCCCACTGGCCTTGTCCACCTTTTGGTGGATAGTCCACTCACTCACCCGACGTATGCGCCAGTTTTCCGGACCCAAGTGCCGGTTCACCGCATCAATGACATACTGCCCTTCGTAACCTGCCCGGGCCTCAAATTCGTTCCAACTGACGTTGTCCGGCTCCCCGGCTTCCAACTCGGCATTGATAGCCTCAATGATGTCGTACAAATTTCGTCGGTCCATTTTCGCCCTCCTTCCCCCCGCTTATTACCCCACTTCTTTGTCCTCCCCAGCCATTTAGCCTCGGGCCAAAGCCTGCTGGGGGCTGACCGCTATCTTGCGAACCCAAGATGCTCATTTCCGCACATAGTATAGCACAAAAAACTCACCCTTGTCAACCCAAAGCCTGCTGGGGGGCTGGATTGGCATAAAGATTACCTGAAGGAGTTCTGTTTGGACCTGGAAACAGGCTCAATAGAAGAAGTATTGACTTGCCAAACCTGCTAAATTGTGATATACTATTAACAGGCAGGTGAGGCTCCCTCGGTGGTAGAAGAGTGGGTTCGTGCCCGCTCTTTGCGCTTTTTGAGGTATATTGGGGGCTGGAGGAGGAGCCATGAGAGCCACCGACCCTTTGTGGCAGGAGATTGAAAGTGAGGTGGAAGCCATTCTGGAGGCGGCGGGATTCGAGTTGGTCACCTTTGAGGTGTTCCCGTCTCGAGGGCAAGGGAAGTTGCGCATTCGCATGGACAAACCCGGTGGGGTGACCATTGAGGATTGCGTGGAGATGAGCAATCAAATTGGGGCTTATCTGGAGGTGGCAGACCCCTTTCCGGGCCCTTATTTGCTGGAGGTATCCTCGCCGGGGGTGGACCGACCGCTGGTTAAACCCCGAGATTTCCAGCGGTTTCAGGGACGTCGGGCCCGAATTACCTTCCGGGAGCCGGATGGCCAGCAACGGACGTTAGTAGGTACTTTGGCGGGTTGGGAGGAGGAACAAGTGCTGGTGGCCCAGGCGGAGGAAACGACGCGCATTCCTTTCGCGGCCATTGTCCGCGCCCACCTAAAATATGAGTGGGAAGACGAGGAGGCATCATGAACGTCAGTTTAATAGATGCTCTGCAGCAAATTGAACGCGAGAAGGACATCCCAGTCGAGGTTTTGGTGGAAACCATCGAAGCGGCCCTGGTTTCAGCCTACAAGAAGCATTTCGGGGCCAATGGGATTATCCGGGTGCACTTAGATTGGGATACCTCGGATTTTCGGGTATATGCGGAAAAATCCGTGGTGGAGAAGGTGCGCAATTCCCACCTGG
Source organism: Armatimonadota bacterium (assembly GCA_012961305.1). GTDB lineage: Bacteria > Armatimonadota > UBA10988 > UBA10988 > DTZQ01 > DTZQ01. Next base: position 15,892 of record DTZQ01000045.1, read on the forward strand.
AAATCTCCCTGGAGGAAGCGCGTCAGTTGCAGCCGGAGGCCCAGTTGGGGGAGGTGCTGAGGGTAGAGGTTACCCCAACCAATTTCGGTCGCATCGCCGCCCAGACGGCTAAGCAGGTGATTCTCCAGCGCATTAGGGAGGCGGAACGGGAGGTAATCTACCAGGAATATGCAGACCAAGAGGGAGAGGTTTTGACCGGCATTGTACAGCGGATTGAGCGAAACGTGGTGTACGTAAATGTGGGCAAGATTGAGGCCCTATTGCCAGCCCGGGAACAGATGCCGGGAGAGGACTATCGTTTTGGTGACCGGTTAAAAGTTTACGTGTTGCGGGTAGAACGGGGCACTCGCCTGCCGGAGATAGTTGTTTCGCGCACCCATCCAGGTCTGCTCCGGCGCCTGTTCGAAATGGAGGTGCCGGAGATTCACGAAGGGGTAGTGGAGTTGAAATCCATAGCCCGTGAGCCGGGGGTGCGCTCTAAGGTGGCGGTGGCCTCGCGGGACCCCCATGTGGACCCTGTGGGGGCTTGTGTGGGCCATCGAGGGAGCCGGGTGCAGGCTATCACCAATGAACTGGGCCAGGAGAAAATTGACATTATTCGCTGGAGTGAAAATCCAGCCGAGTACATTGCCGAGGCGCTGAGCCCGGCTAAAATTTCGCGGGTAGTAATGAACCCCAACGGTTTGGTGGCTACGGTCATCGTGCCTGATGACCAGCAGTCTTTGGCCATCGGGCGCTCGGGCCAAAATGTCCGCCTGGCTGCCCGCCTGACGGGCCTGAAAATTGACATTCGCAGTGAAACTCAAATTGCGGCCCAGGGCGGTTCGGCGGCCTTAGAGAAAAGCCCTGGAGCCTTAGCCAAATAGATGAGCCATGGGTAAAAAGCGACGACACGTTCCCCAGCGCACTTGTGTGGCCTGTCGGGCCGTACGCCCCAAACGGGAACTGTTGCGGGTGGTGCGCACTCCAGAGGGCCACCTGGAGGTAGACCCCACGGGCAAAAAGCCCGGCCGAGGCGCATACGTGGGGATGGCTCGAGAATGCATTGAGCGAGCCAGGAAACAGCGTAGTTTCCAGAAAGCCTTAGGGGTCGAGTGTACCCCGGAACTGTGGGTCGCTTTGGAAGCGGCGCTACCGAATACGGCTGTGACCTGTCCCTTATCTCAGGAGGGAGAAGATATTGCCAGAGGAGGGGAAACCGTGACGCACCGGGGGAAGTGAGGTGATATTCTATGGCGCGAGTACGAATTTACGATTTGTCCCGAGAGTTGAACATGTCTAACAAGGAACTCATTGCGATACTTAGGGACTTAGGTATTGCGGTGAAGAGCCACAGTAGTACTATTGAGGAAGCCGATGCGGAAGCGGTGCGGGAACTGTTACGAGCAGAGCGCGAAGAACGGAAATTGGCTGTTAAAGCCAAGCGTCCCCCCAAGAAGGCCCTGCCTAAGAAGGCACCGGAGGCGCGCCACCGAAGGGCCAGGGCCCCCTCTCCTACTCCTCGCCGCGCCAAGAAAGCAAAAATGGCCCGTCCCGCCCCTGCCCCAACCCCTGAACCGACCACCGAAGAGGTCCTCGAAATCGAGGAACAGGTTTCCATTCGTGAATTGGCGGAACTTTTAGAGGTAGAGGTCAGCAGCGTTCTGGCTACCTTAATGGCCACCGGCTTAGTAAGGACTATCAACCAACCCATAGAAGCGGAGCTGGCCATTCAAATCGGAGAGCAGTACGGCAAAAAGTTGAAACTGCGGGAGAAGGAGCCAGAACCGGAAGCCCCCCCGACACGGGAGCGGCGGGTGGGAGAGGTTCCCGTTCCCCCCGTGGTTACCGTATTGGGCCATGTGGACCACGGCAAGACCACGCTGCTGGATACCATCCGCCATACCAATGTTACCGCTACCGAGGCCGGGGGCATTACTCAGCACATTGGGGCCTATGAGGTCCTGGTGGATGGCCATAGAATAACTTTCCTCGACACTCCCGGCCACGAGGCCTTTACCGCCATGCGGGCCCGGGGAGCGCAGGTAACGGACATTGTAGTACTCGTGGTGGCAGCTGACGATGGGGTCATGCCCCAGACCATAGAGGCCATTAACCACGCCAAAGCCGCAGGGGTGCCTATTATCGTAGCCATCAACAAAATTGACCGGCCGGAGGCGAACGTCGAGCGGGTTAAGCGGCAACTTATGGAACACGGTCTGGTGCCTGAGGAGTGGGGTGGAGACACCATTTGCGTGCCCATTTCGGCCCTGCACGGGGAGGGAGTGGAGGACCTGCTGGAGAGCATTCTCTTGGTGGCCGAAATTGAGGAACTGCGCGGTACGCCCACTGCTCCGGCCAAAGGCACGGTCATTGAGGCCCACTTGGATAAGGGCCGCGGGCCAGTGGCGACCATTCTGGTAAAGGATGGAACCCTGCGGGTGGGGGATGCCTTGGTCATAGGTGCCGTTTATGGCCGGGTGCGGACCATGATTAACGATAAAGGAGAAAAGGTCAAGGAGGCTGGTCCCTCTACCCCCGTGGAAGTACAGGGCCTTTCAGAGGTGCCAGAAGTGGGCACTTCTATCGAGGTGGTAGGGAACGAAAGGGAAGCCCGGCGGATTGCCGAGGAGCGGCAAATCGCTGCCCGAGAGGAACGACTACGGGGAACGCAGCCCCGCCGCCTGACTTTAGAGGATTTACTGGCCCAGCAGCCGGAGGAGAAGAAGAAACTCAATGTGATTCTTAAAGCGGACGTGCAGGGTTCGGTAGAGGCCCTCACCCAGTCCCTGGAGCGGTTGAACAGCGAGGAGGTGGAAATCAACTTCATCCATGCGGGGGTAGGCAACATTGGCAAATCTGACATCATGCTGGCCGCAGCTTCTGAGGCCATAATCATCGGCTTCAATGTGGAAGTCGAAACTCATGCTGACCGCCAATTGGCCGCCGATGAAGGCATCGAAATTCGCCTTTATCAGGTTATTTACCGGGTGCTGGATGAGGTTAGAGCGGCCTTGGCGGGCATGTTGGAACCCGAATATGAGGAGGTCATCCTGGGCCACGCGGAGGTCCTCCAGTTGTTCCAAATCGCCCGCGTGGGAACGGTGGCCGGCTGCCGGGTGCTTGATGGGCGTGTGGTCCGGGGTTCTCAGGTGCGGGTAGCCCGGGAGCAAGAGGTCATTTACGAGGGTACGCTGACTTCCCTGCGGCGCTACACGGAGGATGTGGAGGAGGTGAGCGAGGGGCTGGAATGCGGCATCGCCCTGGATGGATTTAACGACTTCCGGGAAGGAGACATCTTGGAATCTTTCACTCAGCGCGAGGTTCCACGAACCCTGCCGGCCTAAACCAGCGGGGTCATTATCCATCAGCGGCTCTCAGTAGGGATATGTTCATCGGGGCATGTGAAATTGAACTCTATTTGCACGGGTGTCAGTCCTTGAAGGAAAAGCGTCAGGTTCTGCGCAGTCTGCTCGACCGCTTGCAAAACCAGTTTAATGCTTCCATAGCCGAGGTGGACTATCAGGACCTGTGGCAACGGGCCGCCATCGGTGTAGCGGTGGTCGGCAACGACAAGGTGATAATCGAGCGGGTGCTCAATCGGATTATCACCTTTACGGAAAATCACCCCGGGGTCGAGTTGGTGGACTACGAAATTGAGATATGGTGAAAAATGTATCCGCGACGAGAGCGAATTCAGGAATTGGTCAAAGAGGAGTTGGGCCAAATCCTCCTGCGGGAGATGCGGGACCCTCGCTTGGGGTTCGTCACCATCACCGATGTGGAATTGAGCGGTGACCTGCGCCGGGCGCGGGTGTATGTCAGCGTGATGGGTTCCGCCGAGAAGCAGGAGGAAAGTCTGGCTGTCCTGAGGGGAGCCATTGGTTTCCTGCGAAGGGAATTGGGCCGACGGCTGTCCTTGCGATATATCCCGGACCTGACCTTTTCTCTTGACCATACCGCCGAGCGGGCCGCCCGTATTGAAGCCCTTCTGGTGGCCGAGGCCCGGCGGTCTTCACCGCGGAATAAGGAACCAGAACCGTGAGCCGGGCAGGGACTCCTTTCCGAAAAGGCCGCCGAACTGATTCCTGGCAGGGCGTGCTCAACGTTCTCAAACCGCCAGGTCTGACTTCCCATGAGGTAGTGCTCTGGGCCCGCCGATGCTTGGGGCAGCGACACCTGGGCCATGCGGGAACCTTGGACGCCCCGGCCGCGGGCGTATTGCTTCTCTGTCTGGGCCAAGCGACCCGGCTGGTGGAGTTCCTGCAGGAGACCCCCAAGGTCTACCGGGCGGAGATGACCCTGGGTGTGCGAACGGACACACTGGACGCGACCGGCACCGTGCAGAGTACTACCTCCGTCCCTCACCTCACTGGAGCGGACGTGGCGGCTGTGCTGCCCCAGTTTAGGGGAGAGATAGAGCAAATCCCACCCCTTTTTTCGGCCAAACGCCAGCAGGGCCGCCGCTGGCATGAATTGGCGCGGCAGGGAGAAACCCCTACCCGGCGCTCCCAAAGGGTGACCATTTATGAACTCACTCTGCGCCACTTCCTACCGGGGGAACATCCGCGGGCGATACTGGAGGTAACCTGTTCCAAAGGCACTTACCTCCGTTCCCTGTGCGCTGATTTGGGCGAGGCTTTGGGATGTGGGGCGCTGCTTTCCTTCTTGGTGCGCACCCAGGTTGGCCCCTACACGCTGGCCGAAGCCTTGACTCTGGAGGAACTGGCGGCGATTCATCGGGCGGGTCGGCTCAGGGAGTATCTGGTGCCCTTGGCCGAGGCTCTGCCTCATTTGCCCCGCGTGGTGGTGGACCCCACCGCTGCAGAGAAGTTAGCCCAAGGGCAGCGCCTGCCCGCAGAATCCGGGCCCCCACCCCAACTGACCCAGGCCAGGGCCTTAGTGCGCCTCTGTGACCAGCAGCAGCGCCTCCTGGCTCTGGGGCGGTGGGAGGAGCGAGCGGGGCGATGGTGGTATCAACCTTGTAAAGTGTTCGTGAACTTGGTGGAGGAAAACCCTTGAATCCCTCGACGGTTTCCCAGGGGCCGGGAACGGCAGTGGCCCTGGGCTTTTTCGACGGCGTGCACCTGGGGCATCAGGCTCTCCTCCACAGGGCGCAAGAATTGGCCGCCCGGCACCATTTGACCAGCGTGGCCTTGACTTTTGACCTCCATCCCCGGGAGGTGCTGGGCAAGACCGGGCCTCTGGTTTATCTGACGCCCCTGGAGGAGAAAGTGGACCTGCTGCGGGCCTACGGCATGGAACGGGTAGAGGTGATTCCCTTCACCTCGCAGTTTGCCACTCTCTCCGGAAGGGAATTCGTGGTTCATTATTTGGTGGAAGGTTTAGGGGCACGGTTTGTGGTGGTAGGACAGGACTTTGCCTTCGGACGCGGACGTTCCTGCCGCGCATCGGATTTGAAGTCCTTGGGCCGGCCCTACGGCTTGCAGGCGGAGGTCTTGGATGAAGTGCGAGTGAGCGGACAGCGGGTCAGCAGTACAGCGGTGCGACAGGCTCTCTTGACCGGGGAGGTGACTACTGCCTGGCAAATGTTAGGCCGGCCTTATACCCTACACGGGCAAGTGGTGAGCGGGCGAGGAGGAGGACGAAAACTGGGTTTCCCCACGGCCAATTTAACGGTGTCAGAACGAAAACTACTTCCGGCGCGGGGGGTATATGCTGTGCAGGTGGAATGGGGAGACCAGCGCTGCTGGGGAGCGTTAAACTATGGCTGCCGCCCCACCCTGGACGGGGGCCAATGGATTTTGGAAGTGCACGTACTGGACTTTGAGGGCAACCTGTACGGTCAGTCCTTGACCCTCTCCCTGCTGCGCCGCTTGCGCCGTGAGCGCCGATTCCCCAATGTGGATGCCCTGCGTCAGGCCATTGGTCACGACGTAGAGCGGGTGCGGGAACTTACTTTACAATTCGCGGAAAATGTGCTACAATAGGAACAACAGGAAATTTTGGAGCCTTTGGAATCAGGCACTTCAGTGCCGTCCCGAGGCTAAAGCCCGCCGGGTCCATAAGGAGGTGAAAACTGGGAGTATGTTGGACAAAACGACTAAGCAGGAAATCATGCATCAGTACCGGCGTCATGCCCAGGATACGGGTTCGCCGGAAGTGCAAATTGCCCTGTTGAGCAGGCGCATTGAAGACCTGACCGAGCATTTGAAGGTCCACCGGAAGGATTACCACTCCCGCCGGGGACTGTTTAAAATGGTCGGCAAGCGCCGACGATTGCTCGCTTACCTTCGGCAGCACAATCCTCAGAGGTATCGCGAACTGATTAAACAGTTAGGTATCCGTGGTTAGGCTGCATCTGGAAGGTGGGCCGGGTAGTTAAGGAGTGTGAGAAAAGAAGATGGAAGCAGTAAAAGTTGGTTTGGAACTGGCCGGAAGGCGGTTGACCATCGAAACAGGGAGACTTGCCAAGCAAGCCAATGGAGCGGCGGTGGTCCAGTATGGGGATACCATCATTCTGGCCACCGCGGTCCTGGGCGAGGCTCAAGAGGGAATGGATTTCCTCCCCCTTACGGTAGATTTCGAGGCCCGTACTTATGCCGCAGGGAAAATCCCTATGACTTTCTATCGCCGGGAGGGGAAGCCCAGCGACCGGTCCATCCTCGTAGCCCGGTTGACCGACCGGCCCTTACGCCCCCTCTTCCCGGAGGGGATGCGTAACGAGGTGCAAATCATCATTACCCCCCTCTCCTCGGACCCTGAAAACTCCCCCGACGTCCTCTCTCCCATCGGTGCTTCTGCGGCCCTGTCGGTGTCAGACATTCCTTTTCAGGGACCGGTGGCCTGTGTGCGGGTAGGGCTGATTGAGGGAGAACTGGCCCTTAATCCGACCTACTCGCAGATGGAGCATAGCGATTTAGACTTGGTAGTGGCCGGGACTAAGGAAGCCTTGCTCATGGTGGAAGCGGGAGCAAACGAGGTGCCAGAGGAAACACTGCTGCGCGCCCTGGAGTTTGCCCACGATGCCATCCGGCAAATTGCTGCCCTGCAGGAAGAACTGGTGGCTCGGGCAGGGCGGGAAAAGGCGGCCGTTGAGTTGGCCCGGCCCGAGGAGGAACTGCTTGGCCGGGTGGGGGAACTGGCCGCGGGGCCAATAGGGGAATTGCTGGGCCGACCGGAAAAGCAAGCCCGTCACCGGGCCCTGGAGGCTCTGCGGGAGGAAATCCTCGCCCAACTGGCGGAGGCCTATCCAGAGCGGGAGGGGGAAATCCAGTCGGCTTTCGAGAAGGTCCTGAAACAGGTCGTCCGCCGGATGACTTTGGAGGAAGGCCGCCGGGTGGACGGACGAAGGATGGAGGAGGTTCGCCCTATCACCTGCGAAGTGGGCCTGCTGCCGCGAGTACACGGTTCTGCCCTGTTCACCCGCGGGGAGACTCAGGTCCTCAGCGTCACTACTTTGGGAACCGTGGGGGACGAAAAGACCATTGATTGGCTCACGGAGGACTTTACCTCCCGCTACATGCACCACTACAATTTCCTGCCCTTCTGCGTGGGAGAAGTGCGTCCCTTGCGCGGACCTGGACGGCGGGAAATTGGTCATGGGGCTTTGGCCGAACGGGCTCTGGTTCCTGTTCTGCCCGAAGAGGAGGAGTTCCCCTACACCATCCGCGTAGTGTCGGAAATTCTG
>DTZQ01000046.1 GCA_012961305.1 Armatimonadota bacterium
CTACACCGAACTGGGCTATGATAAATTGCCCATCTGCATGGCCAAGACCCATCTATCCCTGTCCCATGACCCCAACCGGAAGGGCGTGCCCAAGGACTATACCTTGCCCATTCGGGACATTCGTGCCTCTGTGGGCGCGGGCTTCCTCTACCCCCTCTGTGGTGAAATGAGGACTATGCCCGGCTTGCCTTCTGTTCCTGCTTTCATGAGGGTAGACCTCGACGAAACGGGCAAGGTGGTGGGATTGTTCTGAGGAACCTCGTAGGTACTTACCTGTCTTTCACCGCTGAGGTGTAGCAATTAGGCAATTGGCGCTGATTAAAGTGACTGAGTGATTACCCCTTCATCCTGTCACTTAGCCACTTTTGTAACCTCATTTTCCAGCCCAGTTGTCCAATTTCCCAGTTGCCTAATTGCTCCGCTTTCCCCTGCCTCGGCAGGGTGATTATCTGAATAGTCCAGGAGGAGGGAACGTTGAAACCGAAAGAACAACCGGTGATTTGGTTCCAAACTGCTTCCTGCAGTGGTTGTTCGGTGTCGGTGCTGAACACCGTTAGCCCCTCTATCAAAAACGTCCTGGTGGACGAAGTTGTGCCAGGCACGCATGTGAACCTGCGGTTTCACCCGACGGTGATGGCGGGGCAGGGTGAGCCAGCCCTCGAAGTGTTGGAGGAAACAGCAGTCCACAAGAAGGGGAAGTATGTGCTGGTAGTGGAGGGAGCCATTCCCACCGGAGAAGAAGGGGCTTTCGGGTCGGTGGGGGAACGGGAAGAGACCCCTATCCCCATGACGGAGCAGGTGGAAAACTTAGCCCGGGATGCTTTGGCGGTCGTGGCTTTGGGTTCCTGTGCCGCTTATGGAGGCATCCCCGCAGCCGCACCTAATCCCACGCGGGCGATGGGGGTACAGGAGTTTCTGGCCGCAAGGGACTTGAAGACCCCAGTGATTAACGTCCCCGGTTGTCCGACCCACCCTGACTGGTTCGTGGGAACACTTTCCCATCTGCTCCTGTTCGGCCCCTTCCAACCAGAGGAATTGGATGAAATTGGTCGGCCCAAGGCTTTCTATGGCAAACTAATCCACGACAATTGTCCCCGACGGGCCTATTTTGAAGTGGGCAAGTTCGCCAAGCACTTTGGAGAAGAAGGGTGCCTTTACGAATTGGGCTGTCGAGGGCCTATCACCTACGCGGACTGTCCTTTGCGTCATTGGAACGGCGGGGCGAACTGGTGTATTGACAGCGGAAGTCCTTGTATTGGCTGTGTGGAACCTGATTTCTTCGACCTCGTTCCGCTGTACGAGCGATTGGGTGAGGAATCCATACTCGTCCTGCGAAGGGATGCGGAAACGAGCAAACTGCGAGTGGGCCGATGGGAAGCAGAGTGAGGGTACAAGGGATACGGGGGAAACGCAGGAGAAAAGGCCCCGGGCTTTTCAGGTGCGGGAAGGAGAGGTAAAATGCCTATTAGGGTGAGCATTGACCCTTTGACCCGGATTGAGGGCCATCTTAAGATTGAGGCCGTGGTGGAAAACGGGGAGGTGAAAGAGGCGCACAGTTCAGGGACTCTCTTTCGAGGTTTCGAGATTATCCTGCAAGGGCGAGACCCCCGAGATGCCCAGCGGATTACCCAGCGGGTCTGTGGGGTCTGTCCGGCGGCCCATGCCACGGCTGCAGCGTTGAACTTAGACAGTGCTTTTGGCATTGCCGACCGCGTTCCCGACAATGGTCGCCTCATCCGTAATTTGATTTTGGGTTCCAACTACCTTCAATCTCACATCCTCCACTTTTACCACTTAGCGGCGTTGGATTTCGTAGATGTCACGGCGGTGGCTGATTATGAGGGAGATGACCCCAACCTCAACTCGCTCAAGCGGTTCCTGGCCCGGGGAGAACTGGGCCCCTTTGTGCCCCGTTATGAGGGGGACTACCGCCTTTCTCCGAAGGCCAACCGGGAGGCGGTAGCCCATTATGTCCAGGCCCTTGAGATGCGGCGTAAGGCCCATGAAATGCTGGCCATTTTCGGGGGTAAAATGCCCCATAACATGGGCATTATGCCCGGCGGGGTCACAGAGAACCCCACCGTAGATAAGATTACCGCTTTCCTGTGGCGGTTGAACGAACTGCACACTTTCATTGACCAAGTGTACATCCCGGACATTTTAGCCCTGGCTCAAGCCTACCCTGACTATTGGGAAATAGGAGCCGGCTGTGGCAACTTGCTTTCCTATGGGGTGTTCGATTTGGAGGGGAAGGAGCCGGATTTGACCAAGCGCCAGCGCTTTTATCAGCAGGGGACAGTTTCCCGCCATTTGCAGCCGGGAGACTTAGTACCTGACCAAATCACCGAATATGTCAGACATTCCTGGTTCTCCGAGGAAACCAGTGGGCAACATCCATCGCAAAGCGAGACCCTTCCCCGGCCGGGAAAGCCGGAGGGGTATTCGTGGATTAAGGCCCCTCGCTACAACGGTCAAGTTTACGAGGTGGGACCTTTAGCCCGCATACTGGTCAGTTACGCCAAGGGGAATGAACGGGTGAAGGAATTGGTAGATGGGGTGCTAAGTGCGGTGGGTGCCACTCCCCAAGCCCTTTTCTCTGTCTTGGGTCGTCATGCGGCCCGGGCTTTAGACTGCAAACTGGTAGCCGAAGCGATGGCCGAATGGGTATTGGCTTTGAAGCCCGGTGAACCGGTATGTGCTGACTATGAGGTTCCTGAAGAGGCCCAGGGAATGGGTCTGGTAGAGGCTCCCCGGGGAGCCCTCGGGCATTGGATGGAAATCCGGGAAGGAAAAATTGCCTACTACCAACTGGTGGTGTCTACGAGTTGGAATGCTTCACCGCAGGATGACCAGGGGCAACCGGGACCCATTGAGCAGGCTATCATCGGCACAAAGGTACGAGACGAGGCCAACCCCTTTGAAATCGTGCGCATCGTGCGTTCCTTCGACCCGTGCCTGGCTTGTGCTGTGCACGTAATGACCCCCCAAGGGAATACCTTGGGGAAATATCGCGTGGCCTGAAATGGAAAGTCAACGGGTGGTAGTCTTGGGGGTAGGGAATTTGCTCCTGCGGGATGAGGGTATAGGGGTTCATCTTGCACGGGCCCTACAGGCAGAGCCGTTGCCCAAAGGAGTGGAAGTAATAGATGGCGGTACAGCAGCCTGGGAGGCCTTGGATTTCGTAAGGGCAACCGACTGGCTTATTATTTTGGACGCGGTGCGAGGTGGAGGGGCGCCGGGTACGGTTTACCGTTTCCGACCGGAGGATGTCCTCCTCCGGGAACCACCGATGTTTTCGCTACATCAATTGGATTTGTGGCAGGCCTTGCAAATGGCGGAATTGTTGGGACGGCGTCCGCGAGAAGTGCGCATTCTGGGGATAGAGCCGAAGGAGATAGGGTGGGGATTGGACCTTTCAGAGGAGTTGCAACGACGCTGGCCGCTTATTTTGGAGAGGGTGCGGGAAGAGATTGAACAGGCCCAGGCCGACCTATCTGAGATTTGAAATCTCAAAGTTGGGCATTGGCTTGGTAAAGGAGAGGCTGCATGATTGTCTCCAAGCGCAAACCCATAGAGCAAATTCTGCATGCCCTGCGAGAAGACCAAAAAGTGTTTTTGGTGGGTTGTGCGGGGTGTGCAGAGGCAGTTGGGGCGGGCGGAGAGGTCCAGACGGGGGAACTTAAGCAAGAATTGGAACAGGCCGGCAAAGTGGTTACCGGCTGGGTGGTGATTGATTTCCTGTGCAACAAGACCTTGGTCGGGAGGCGGTTGGCTCGCTATTTGGAACCGTTAGAGGAGGCCAGTGCCTTGGTGGTTCTCTCCTGTGGGGTGGGGGTACAAGCGGTTTCGGCGGTGGTAGAGCAACCTACCTATCCGGCCAACGACAGCATCTCCCTGGGAGGACTGTCGGGGGTTTGGCGCTCCGATGAACGATGTGCAACTTGTGGGAATTGTGTGCTGGAATACACCGGCGGCATTTGCCCGGTAACCATGTGTGCCAAGGGGCTACTGAACGGTCCCTGTGGTGGTTCTCAGAATGGAGAATGCGAGGTGGAACCCGGTCGGCCCTGTGGCTGGATGCTAATTTACGAGCGGCTAAAGCAGTTGAATCGGGTGGAGCGCCTTAAGGAGTTCGTCCCTCCTCGGGATTACAGCAAAATGCTTCCCCATCGGGAGGTAAGAGAGAGTCGTTTCTGGGCCCTGGAGCGGGAGGGAGGAGACCTCTAACGGCGATAAGGAGGCAGGGGTATGCACCTTTCGGAACTGTTTGCGGCAGGCAAATTTGTGGTAACCTCGGAAATAGGTCCCCCCAAGGGGACGGACATTCATCCCCTTCTGGAAGAGGTGGAAATCCTGCGGGGGAAAGTGGATGCTATCAATGTGACAGACATCCAAAGTTCGGTCATGCGGGTAGGGTCCCTGGCGGTTTGTCACTTGCTCAAGGACCGGGGTTTGGAGCCGGTCTTGCAGATGACCTGTCGAGACCGAAATCGGCTGGCCTTGCAATCGGACTTGCTCAGCGCGGCCGTCTTAGGCCTAGAAAACGTTCTTTGCTTAACGGGCGACCATCCGGCCTTAGGCGACCATCCAGAGGCCAAACCCGTCTTTGACCTGGATTCTGTATCCCTCCTGTGGGCGGCTAAGCAATTGCAGGAAGGGCGGGACCTGGCAGGCGGCGAGTTGCAGGGAACCCCTAAATTCTGTTTGGGCGCCGTGGTAACGCCGGGAGCCGACCCCTTGGAACCTCAACTTATTAAAATGGAGAAGAAAATCGAAGCCGGTGCCCAGTTCTTCCAAACCCAAGCAGTCTATGAACCACAGGTGTTCGAGAAATTCATGAAGATAGCCTCCCAGTTCGGGGTGCCCGTGATGGTGGGCATTGTTTTACTCAAATCGGCTGGTATGGCGCGGTTCATGAACCGGAATGTGGCTGGGGTGCACGTGCCCGACGAATTGATTGAGGAAATGGCCTCTGTCCCCAGGGAGCAACGGCCTCAGAGGAGCATTGAAATCGCGGCCCGGCTCATTCGCGAAATGAAGGATATGTGTCAAGGCGTTCACCTGATGCCTTTAGGCTGGGAGCGGTATGTGCCGGCCATCTTGGAAGCGGCTGGCCTTTGAGGGAAGTAACTGCCCCCTTCTATAGTTGCGCCGCGGAGGCGCAGATAACGTTGGGAAAACTTGGGCAATTGGGCCATTCCCAGGTTTCCGAGTTGCCCCGTTGTTCCACTCCTCGGGGGCAGAGAGGTGAACAACTACCTGAACATTGGGCGAAGGGAAGGAGGTTAAGCAATGGCAGCCAAGATTCTGGACGGGAAGCAAGTGGCCGCAGAGATGCGGGCCGAAATGAAGGTAGAGGTGGAACGGCTTAAGGCTGAGCACAATCTTACGCCGGGTTTGGCGGTGGTACTCGTGGGGGAGGATCCGGCTTCTATATCCTACGTACGGGGCAAGCGGAAAGCCTGCGACGAAATTGGCATTTACTCGCGGGAGCATCATTTGCCAGAGGATTATGAGGAGGACAAACTCATTTCCCTCCTTGAGGAATTAAACCAAGACCCCGACATTCACGGCATTTTGGTGCAACTGCCGCTGCCTAAGCACATTGATGAGGAGAAAGTGCTGCTGGCCATTGACCCGACGAAGGATGTAGACGGATTTCACCCCATGAATGTAGGGCGGATGGTTATCGGGAAGCCCACTTTTCTGCCCTGTACCCCTCACGGTGTTCAGCAATTGCTCCTGCGCAGCGGGATTGAAATTGAAGGTAAGCATGTGGTTATCGTGGGCCGCAGCAACATCGTGGGCAAACCTTTAGCCAACATCCTGCTGCAGAAAAAGCCCGGGGCCAATGCCACGGTGACCATTTGTCACACCGGCACGAAGGACCTGGCCCATCACACTCGGCAAGCGGACATCCTCGTGGTCGCTGCTGGGCGTCCCAATACAGTCACCGCGGACATGGTTTCCGAAGGGGTGGTGGTGGTAGATGTGGGGGTGAACCGGGTAGAAGACCCTACCAAGAAGAGCGGCTACCGTCTGGTGGGCGATGTAGACTTTGAAGCGGTGAAAGAGAAAGCCTCAGCCATCTCCCCGGTGCCGGGGGGAGTTGGGCCTATGACCATTACTTTACTGCTGTACAATACCATCCAAGCGGCTAAGATGCAACGGGGTCTGGCCTGAGCAAACCGCCAATAATGTGGGAACTATGAAATTGCCCCGGCAGGATAACTACGAAGTTGCTTTTCAACTGGCTAAGGAGACCTTCCTCGGGGCAAAGTTGGAAGAACGATGTGCCAAAAGCGGAGCGGTATACCTGCCGGCCGAGGGCCTTGTAGAAGTACCTTTCGTGAACCGACGCTGTTGTCTCCATTTGCCGGAGGTGAGGTTTACTTGGGCCGAAGGAGGAGAAGTTCCCCTGCTGGAGCAGATTTTAATCCTCCACTATCTTAACACGGCAAGTGGTGTTTCCCCCACCGGCAAGTGGATTACCTTCGCCCAAGTCCCCGGAGGTGAGTTCTACCGACCGGTTTTTCGCCAGCGCACCCTTGACCGGCTGGTGCGAGCCTTTGGCGACCGCCCGGAGAAGTTAGTCCCAGCGGCCCAATCCCTGGGGGGTAGGGAAGTGGAACCCGGCGAGGTGGGAGTAACCATTCCCGTTTTTCCGCGGGTGGCAGTTACTTTTGTCCTGTGGCGGGGGGATGAGGAAATTCCACCCGCTGGCAACGTCCTGTTCGATGAAACCATTTCCGAGTATTTGCCCCCAGAGGACATTGTGGTGGTGACCGGGCTTTTGGTGAGCCGCCTGTGCCGTTGGGTTCGTGAAGAGGGAAAAGGAACTTGACGAATTGGGAAAATGTTGTATTATATACAGAAGAGGACATAGTTGGCAGGAAGGATAAGAGGTGAAAATAGCCATTAGCGGAAAAGGCGGAACGGGCAAGACCACCCTTGCTGCCTTGTTAGCGCAACTGTTCCGGCAGGCTGGCCACCGGGTTTTTGCCATTGATGCCGACCCGGACGCCAATTTAGCAGCAACTTTGGGGTTTCCTCAGGCGGCGGGTATCACCCCCATCGTGGAGATGAAAGAACTCATTAAGGAGCGCATGGGGGTAGATGACCTGAACGGAGTGATTACTTACTTCAAAATGAATCCCCAAGTGGATGACCTCCCAGAGAAGTACTGTGTGGAGCATAAGGGCATCCGGCTGATGGTGATGGGAGAGGTGCGCAAGGGAGGAGGTGGTTGCGCCTGCCCAGAGAACACCTTTCTGCGGGAACTGTTGGCGCATTTGCTGTGGGAGAGAGAAGATACCGTCATTGTGGACCTGGAAGCCGGAATTGAGCACTTGGGACGGGGGACCGCCCAGGCGGTGGATGTGCTGTTAGTAGTGGTGGAACCGGACCTGCGGAGCATCGAGACCGCAGGCAAAATTAAGCGATTAGCCACAGATTTGGGTCTGCGCAAGGTGTGGGCGGTGGGGAACAAGGTAGGCAGTGAGGAGGAGCAGGAGTTCATTGAGCGCCAATTAGCGGGATGGAAAATCATTGGTTTCCTCCCCTATCAAAGGGAAATCGCCGCCAGCGCGATGACGGAGGGGGGATTAGAGGTGGAGCAGTTGGCCGCACAGAAGGAAATAAAAGCAGTTCTGAAGGCTTTGGAGTCAGGCGCTTCAGCGCCGCCCAGGGCTAAAGCCCCTGGGTCCAAAACGCTTCAGCGCCGTTTTCGTTAGAAGAACCGATGTCCTTGGCAGGAGTTTCAACTGCAGATTGGGAGCGATGTTGGTCTCAGGTGTGCCGGGCTCTGTTGGCTGGCGACCCGGATATTGTGGCCATTGTCCAGTTTGGCTCCTCCGTGTACGCACCGGAGGGGGCGCAGGACGTTGACCTCCTGGTGCTCACGAAGGAGC